>CAYSOI010000098.1:0-11449 GCA_964432425.1 uncultured Opitutales bacterium
TTAGCCTACAATTCAAAGACGATAGCTATCGCTTGGTTGATCGCCTCCATGGTTTCGGTATTAAGTTTACCCCGGACTTTTTTAACTCGGTACCTTTGATCCACTGGACGAGTCTGTAGACAATCAGCAATGGAAACTTTCGTAAGCCCATTTGCTTTGGAGGGCTCCAATACTACATTGGTAAGGATCTTTTCCTTCTTGGGATTCCACCCTGTAATTGGAACAATTTGGATAACTGGCACTCTGGCATTGTAGGTATTATTCGTGACAACCACTGCAGGACGAACTTTTCCAGTTTCTGAACCTCTGACAGGTTCCAGGTCGACATCAACAACATCTCCACGTCTGAGTTCAGTCATTGGGCCAGTCTTCCATCCCACTTTCAGTTAGTTCCTGAAGTTCACCGTCTTCTTCATACAGGGTTTTGTACAGTTGAGCAGACTCTTCCAAGGATTTCTGCAAAATATCCTCCTGCATTTTATCGATAGCTTCACGAACCAATGAACTTTTGTCCTTGAAGCCCAGTTCCTGGTAGGAATCGACAAACTTGGCTTGGGATTCACTTAGACTGACTTTTGCCTGGATCATAATTATGGGCCTTACTATTGACCCCTATACTTGGGACCTGGTGAAGAAGGTCAATATTTGAAACGTTAGTCCCAGCAAACTTTGCAGTGTTCCTGCCAAATTCCTTATGCCAAATCGAATAAGGATTGAGCATTCATTGGAGTTCACGATTTATCGTGCCTATAAAGCAATACACACGCTAAAGAGTGAACTCCAACAAGACTCATTTCCTTGTGACTAAACTTTTTCGATTTGGTATTACTTCCAGTTCTCCGGGCGACGGAAGGCGGGTTTCTCTTCCGTAGAGGATTCAGGGTGATAGCTGTACCCTTCCAGGTTGAAGCCTTGGAGATCTTCGGTCGTGGTGATTTCGTTTTCGAGGAGATAGCGAGCCATGAGGCCACGGGCTTTCTTGGCAAAGAAGCTGATCATCTTGTATTTGCCGTTCTTTTCGTCGTGAAAGACGGGGGAGATGATGGGGTGAGGGAATGACTTCAGTTGGAGAACGGAGGAGTATTCGTTCGAGGCGAGGTTGATGAGGGCAGGGTTGGGATCTTTGTCGAGGTCCTGAAGCAATTGTTCCGTCAATTGTTCCCCCCAGAACTTGTAGAGATTTTTGCCTTTGGGGTTTTGCAGGTCTGTGCCCATTTCGAGGCGGTAGGCTTGGATAAGGTCGAGCGGGCGCAGGATTCCGTGGAGCCCGGAGAGAATGCGAAGATGGTCCTGGGAGTACCGGAGTTGCTCCAGAGTGAAGGTTTCGGCCTGGAGACCGACGTAGACATCGCCTTTGAAGGCAAGGATCGCGGATTTGGCGTTGGCGGGAGTAAAGGGGGTTTGCCAGTCCTGGAATCGTTGGTGGTTGAGAGTCGATAGCTTTTCACTGATGCCCATCAACTCGGAAAGGTCCTCCGGGGACTTAGTTCGAAGGATTTCGACGAGCTGACTGGATTGGTCCAGAAATTGAGGAACGGTCGGTTCCAATCCTTCAGGAATGGGCGTTTCAAAATCGAGAGTTTTGGCTGGAGATAGGATCGCAATCATGGAGTGAGGTTGATTTTCAAGAGTTAGCCCGCATTTCTCACGGATTTTCGTTGCGAGACGCAGTGAACGGTGCTTTGACAAGGTTGGGGCAGTTGATGACGAAGAGCTGGGTGAGTACACCCTGCTTGAGGAGGAAACAAGCCAAACGTAGTCATAGTACCGAGCAACAAGTCGTAGTAGAAAATCCGTGAGAAATGCGGGTTAGGTCAATTAGTTCTTAGTAATGAGTAATTTCTGTCAATGGCTTATCGGTTTTGCATTGAGTGCGGTGTGCATCTTTGGACATCCGGCTCAGTTGCATGAAAAGGTGAAAGGTGAACTGCTTTCAGGGCGTTTCGTATCCACTGTGGAAGGAAAGTTGGTTCTCACTTCTGGAGAATACATTTTGGCCGAAGAGGTAAAGATCACGCAGGTGAAGAAGTTGGCCAAACCTGGTGAGTTGAAGGATTTCTCTTTTGTCGAGTATGTGGGCGGGGAGTTGACGAATTTACCGGATTGGTTTCCCAGGGATTTTCGTGTTGGTGAAACCAGTGCCGTGGGTGTACTGAGCCGAAGTCGCCGAAACCCGGAACTTCATTTCATCCGGGCCAATCGTGGTATTTTCAAACTCCCGCAAGAGGTTTCCGGAGTCCACCAACACGTTGAATTGGAAACTCTGCCAGCATTGGAGAAGGACCAAAAAGTTCTGGTAATTGCGGAGAACGTGGATGGAAAGAATCTAGCCAATGCGGTCTGTATCTTTCCGGTGACTTCCTTCAGAAAAGGTGAATAGGTCATTGCCTTGTGCTAGGAGTTGACTAGGGATAATTTGAATATTTTTGGAAAAATGATGATTGAGAGAATTCTGCTACTGATTATTACTGGAGCTGTATTTGCCGGTTGTGCCACAGAGGCACCTCAACCTGAAAAGAACGCCCCGACACAGATTGAACAACCTGCGGAGGTCAAGAAGCTGGAGGTACCTAAGGAAGAGCCAGAGAGGCCGACCTTGACGCTTCCTTCTGAACGACAAAACACGTCTCCGGTACTGAAAGATACCAACCTGGTCCTGAAGGAAGGCACGAAAACTCCCTTTACCGGCATGAAGTACAGCCAATTCCCCAGTGGGAAAAAGATGGAAGAGACCCCCTACATGAATGGCAGAAAACACGGGCCTGAACGCCGTTGGTATCAAAATGGAAACATGTACTACGAGAAAAACTTCTTTAACGGAAAGCTCCACGGAGTCGTCAGGGAATGGAATCTGAGAGGCGAACTGGTCAAGGAGGAGAAATGGGTGAATGGAAAATTGGAAAACAAAATCAAGTAAGCCCAGTGTTTCCCTTGAAAAGATATGCCCTTTGGGTTCTTTCACTGAACCTTGCAATGACAACCGCTGAACCTGCACCACAAGAAGATCCCTATCTCTGGCTGGAGGATGTAGAGGGAGAGAAGGCTCTCGATTGGGTCCGGGAGCAGAACAAGATCTCCCAAGCCGAGATCGAGGCTCATCCGGAATTCAGGAACATCCAGGAGCAGACGCTCAAGATTCTGCAATCCGATGACCGCATCCCCTACTTTCGCCGCCGTGGAGAATACCTCTACAATTTCTGGCAGGATGCCAAGCATACCCGAGGCATTTGGCGGCGAACGACATGGAGTGAATATGCAAAGGAAGACCCGAAGTGGGAAACCGTTCTGGACATCGACGCATTGGCTGAGAAGGAGAATGCCAACTGGGTCTACAAAGGCGTCGAAGTGCTGGAACCCAGCCTCGATCTGGCCATTCTGCGGTTATCACCTGGAGGCAAAGATGCTTCCGTCTACCGGGAATTCTCGATTCCCGAAAAGAAGTTTGTCGAAGGAGGCTTTGAGCTAAAGGAAGCCAAGAGCGACCTCACCTGGCTGGACAAGGACACCACCCTGGTTTCCACAGACTTTGGAGAAGGCACACTGACCGAATCCGGTTACCCAAGAATCGTCAAACTTTGGAAACGCGGCCAACCTCTCTGCGACGCCAAAACTTTGTTTGAGGGTGAAAAGTCGGATGTCGGTTGCTGGCCCTTCACCATGCGAAACCTCAACGGCACTTACGGCTTCATTCGCCGTTCGATGACTTTCTACAAAGGCATCTATTACCATGTGAATCTGACTGACGGTTCCGTAAAGCAACTCGACTTGCCGGAGGACGCCAGAGTCTCCGATCTTTATGAAAACCACCTGCTTCTTCGCCTGAAATCCGATTGGGAAGTCTGTAGCAAACAATTTGGCCAGGGAGATTTGGTCAGCCTGAATTTTAACGAGCTTCTGGCTGGCAACTTGCAACCCACACTGGTTCACCGCCCTGACCAACGGTCCTCCATTGCCTCCACTGATGTCACCGCGGACGGTGTTCTCGTAAACCTCCTTTCCGACGTCTCCAGCAAACTCCTTCACTACAAACTGAAAGACGGAAAATGGCAGAACGAAGAAATCGCCACCCAGCTCTCCAACGGCGTCATCTACACCAGCAACACCTCCTTCGAACACTCCGACTTTGTCCTCAGTTTCCAAAACCAACTGACTCCCTCCACTCAGTTTCATCTCAAAACGACGGATTGCCCCCCCAACAAGCTCAAGCAGGAACCCAGCTGGTTTGATTCGGAAAACCTCCAAGTCCAGCAAAACTGGGCAACCTCCAAAGATGGCACCAAGGTCCCCTACTTCCTCGTCTCCCAAAAAGACCTGAAGCTCAACGGCAAAAACCCAACTCTACTCTACGCCTACGGTGGCTTCGAGATCTCCATGCGTCCATGGTACAACAGCACACTCGGCAGCGGCTGGCTTAGCCGTGGCGGGGTCTACGTCCTGGCCAACATCCGGGGCGGCGGTGAATTTGGCCCCAAATGGCATCAGTCCGCCCTCAAAACCAACCGCAACAAAGCCTACGAAGACTTCTTCGCCATCGCCGAAGATCTCATCGCCGAAAAGGTCACCTCCCCGCAACACCTCGGCATACAAGGCGGCAGCAATGGTGGGCTCTTGACCGGCGTGGCCTTCACCAAACGCCCCGATCTCTTCAACGGCGTAGTCTGCCAGGTCCCACTCCTGGACATGAAACGCTACGACAAACTTCTGGCCGGGCACAGTTGGGTCGCCGAATACGGAGATCCCGATGAAAAGGAAATCTGGAAATTCTGGCAGGATTGGTCCCCATACCAAAACGTTTTCAAAGACAAAAAGTACCCCAAAGTTCTCATCACCACCTCGACCAAGGACGACCGGGTCCATCCCGGTCATGCCCGCAAAATGGTGGCCCGGATGAAAGAACAGGGCCACCCCGTACTCTATTACGAAAATATCGAAGGAGGCCATGCCGGAGCCGCCAACTTAAAACAACGAGCCTATTCCATCAGCCTCGCCTACGCTTATCTCCTGCAACAACTCCAATCCAGCCATTAACCCACCAGCCTCGCATTCCGTGTTCAAAACCGCACTCCGCTTCTTTTTCAGCACAACCCTCCTCGTTCTTCTCTCAGGAACGTCCTCACTCCAAGCCCAGGACCTCGACGCCCTGTTTGATGATCTCGACAAGAAGGACAAAAAGCCCAACGCCTCCACGTCCCTCCTGGACGACCTGATTGACGGAAAGGCCAGAGGATATCCCTTTGATCTCGTACCCTTTGATGCTCACGACCAGACCATAGATGATCGCCTCTTCTGGCGAACCTACAAAGGCATGATCACCGCATCCGCCATCCCCGACGAATTCAGCGTCGATGGGGAACCCATCATGCAGACAACCGTCGGCCAGAAACAAATTCTCGATGGCCCTCTCCCCAAGCTCAAACCCACCACCGGCTCCGCCATTCTCGAAAAACCCGATCACGTCCTCAATCCAGGCCGCATCAAGATCGTCGCTCCAGGCGGAGACCCCGAATGTGATCACACTGCCGTTCTCATTCGGGAAACCCCAACCGGCAAAAAACTCAGCATCCGCCTGGCACCCGTCGTCTTTGAAAGCCAGACCGAAGACGGCAAGCCCTACCCCTTCCACCCCGAAATCGAATGTGAAAAGAAAGCCCTCCTCAGCAAAGCCCTGCGATTCCGCAAACTCACCCTCTGGCTCCCCATCGACCTGACCTACGATTCCTCATTCGGACGTTTCCAACTCCTCTCCGACGGCGCCATCCGCTACTCCGCAGACGAATTCCCCCCAGACGTAACCTTCACCGGCAAAGGCTTCCTCAAAAAATTCCCCTCCCGCAACAACCCCAACAACCAAACCATCCGCGACCCGGAGTTCCTCTCCTTCCGCAAAGGCAGCACCACCATCCGGTTTTACGCCGCACTCACCGTCGCCCCAGGCAAACCCCTCCCCCTCGCCCTCTCCAAAAGCCAGTTTAAATCCGTCACCGGCCGCGAACCCACCCCCCGCGACATCTCCCGCAACCCAAGAAACAAAGCCCCCGTCTATGCCAAAAGCGGCAAAGCCCCCTCCGAAGGCCTCGCCACCTACATTGCCGAAAAGCTCAATTGCCCAATCGAAGACCTCTTCTGGGCCAATCTCCCCCTGCCTGACCTAAAAGGCCCCTTCACTTTTGATTTCAACATCAATGGACTCGGCCGCGGACGCCGCGACCTCTTCTTTGTCGAGCCCAACAAAGGCCTCCTCCTCCATCCCCACCGTGGTCGCACCGCCTTCTCCCACCACGAAACCGCCTACATCCACCTCTTCACCGCCCCCAATTTCCCCGGAGGCAAAGTCCTAATCTCCACCCGAGCCATTCAGGAACCCGGTACCAAGAAAGCCGACAACCCGCCCCCAAAGCTCCCCGAGACCCAACGCAACCCCCTGCGCATCGAACTCCCCCCCAACACGGCCAACCAGTACAACTCCCACCTCCTCACCCTCTCCACTCACCAACTCCCCCCCGGACACTACCAACTCCAGGCCCGCTTCAACCGGGATTGGACCTCCCAAGCCTACAAATTCCAAATCACCCGCCCCGCACCAGCCAGTGATTTCACAGCCTACATCTACGACAACTTCATCAACCTCAACAGCGAAAACGCCAACCGCCACCTCAACCTCCTCAAGTCGGCCAACATCCAGTTCGTCTCCCTCCAACCCCGGCTCCAGTCCACCCTCCCCCATTTCGAGTCCTTCCACTACCGCAAAATGGCCTCCGGCTACGAACCCGCACCGCCTGCCGAACTCATCGCCCGCCCTTCCTACAACGACACCCTCCTCAACACCCTCCAGCAGTACAGCCTCAACCACATCGACTTCTCTCCCGTCCGCCGGGACAATGTATATGGCGAAGGCTACAGCTACTACCACACCTACCAACCCAGCGTCGACCGCACCCTCCGCCGACTCCACCTCTTTCACGAGCAAACCCGGGATTACCCCAACACCATCGGCACCCTTCTCGGCATTGACCCACGCCACCAGGGCACCCGCCGCGGATTCGGCCCCGCCACGGATGCACACGCCAAAACCCGCAATGAGGCCCTCGCCCAAACCCTCGCCCAACAAAACCTCACCCCACCCACCCCGGAAGAGATACGCTTCCTCCAGCAAAACCCCGCCAGCACCAATGCCTCCACCCGGAAGAAAGCTGACGCCATTCGCGAACGCGCAGTCGCCTACTTCCACGCCACCTCTGAAGCCACCTACACCAAACACAACCCCCTCTACCAAGGCAGCCTTCCCAACCACGCCCTCCACATGGCCGAAGAAGCCGACTACTCCCAGGACCACGACCCCTCCACCACCTTCTTCAAACAAAGCATCTACTTCACCGAGGACGACTCCACCCAGGTCCCCATGTCCGCCGCCTTCCTCGCAGACTGGGCAAAAGGCCACGCCCCTCAACGCCCCGTCTGGCTCACAACCCGCGTCGATGGTTACTCCGAAGGTCAGGTCAAAAACCTACTCCACGCCTTCGCCCGTGGTCTCCAGGGCGGCGGTATCGACTTCCGGCCGAACGAAGACTTTGCTGAACTCCAGCGTCGCGCCAACTTCACCCGCTTCCTCATTCAATACGGCTCCATCCCCAAAACTTCCAAGCCCGAGGCCCGCCTCGCCATCCTCGCCACCACCGCCCAACACCGCTACGCACGCCAAGGCAACTTCCACTACAACGCCACCTACAATATATTCACCCGCCTCGGCGTCCCCCCCATCATCCTCCACGAACGCCAACTCGCCAACACCAGCCCCAAAGCCCTCGTCCTTGCCAACGAACATCACGACCTCCTCGACGCCACCAAATCCCATATCCAAAAACTCCAGCAATCCGGCACCAAGCTCATCGTTATCGGACGCATCCCCCATGGCATCCAACCCGACCAACACATTGCCACTGCACCGGAAACCATCTATGACAACAAGGAGGACCCAGGATTTGGAGAAGAATCCCATGCATGGATGTGGAAAGTTTTCCAAAAAAACCAGAAAGCCTTCCACAACGCCCTCCTCCAGACAGGCCTCAAGCCCCTGGCCCAGACTGATCCCCTCCGTGGCTACGCACTCACCCTCGACGACGGCCCCATCCGCTACGTCGCCGTCATCGCCGACCGCGCCAACTCCCATCCTGCCAAATTCGTTAGAGAACCCGAACTCCCCCTTACCCTCGACGGCGAATGGAAAGTCGTCCGCGACCTCCGCCTCCAGCAAGATCTCAAACCCGACATCAAGGGCGGCAAAACCCACATCCAGGTCCCCCTCGAAACCGAACCCTGCACCCTTCTCGCCCTCCTTCCTGCCAGCCTCGAATCCTTCGACCAGTTCCGGCTTCCCGTATTGGCCAAAGACTACGATGCGGAAGACAACCTCCGCTCCACCACCTACACCTCCAGCGACAACCTACCCTCCACAATTCCCCACCGCAAAACCGTCGTACAGGAACTCCTCACCGGCCTGACCAAGACCATTCACCAACCTGACCTCAACAACAGCAGCCCACACCTCGCCCTCCAGTCCACACCTGCCAACCCTACCGCCCCGATCACCACTCGGCCCGAACTCATCCTCCTCGAAGACAAACGTACCGACCTCCTTCCAATCGCCCAAAAACTCGCCAAAGACCTCAACATTCCCCTCTGGGTCCTCGAACCCGACCATTTCGATGAACACCCCTTCCGCTGGTATCCTCATCCCGCCGACGAAGTTCGCTCAAAAGAAATCCTCCAGGCCAAACTCGTCGGCTACCGCAAAGGCCTCTCCCCCTATCTCGACTCCAACGAACGCCACAAGCCCGAACTCGGCGGCTACCGGAGCCTCAACCCACCCTTCATGGTCGGTAAACACTGCGTCCTCTTCAGCGGTGGCGAACTCGGCGACTCCCTCCGCACCATCACCTCATGGATGGACACCCCCAGTTCCCCAGGAAAAGGCCAGGCCCGCATCCTCAACCTCCCTAGCGCCTTCTACGCCGGCAAAAACGTCATCGCCATGGTCGCCAACGACCTCACCGGTTACCAAGCCGCCGCCAATGCACTCCCCCAAACCCTTCAGCAACACAAACTTACCACAGCCAGCCGAAACACCTCCATTCCCCAGGAAATCCTCACCACAGAACGCCAACCCGTCCCCACTCCCTTCACCAACTACTCCGCCCACCGCCACACCGCCAAACTCCTCGCCACCTCCGCCGGAAACACCGCCATCGAATTTTCCGAGGACAACGGCTTTGCCATCGTGGGCAAAGACGGCAAAACCTCCACCGCCATCAAAACCCACTACCGCCCCGCCCGCCTCCTTTCCGACGGCACCATGTGGACCGTCGAAACCCGCGGCGATCGGGAAGGCGAATCCATCTTCCGCCACATCAGCCAACAAGGCAAAACCCTCAGTGAATTCTACATCAAGGAAAACCACTTCTACGCCGAAGGCTCCAAAGAAGCCCTCACTGTCACACCCGACGGCAAAACCGCCATCATCGGCCGCCCCGGAGAAATCATCTTCCTCAACCTCTCAGACTTCTCCCACCAACGCTACGACGACGCCCAGAGCATTTCCCACAAGTTCTCCGCCTACTACCCTCGCGTCCCCGTTTCCAGCACCTTCTCCGACAACGGCCGCTACCTCCTCACCACCATGGACTCCCGCCCCCCCATCTCCGGCTTCAACCGCACCAGCCTCTCCCCCACCTACGCCTCCACCCTCCTGTTCGACCTCCAGGACCCCACCCAACCCCTCTGGGTCCTCGACGCAGGCAAAAACCGCCGCGCCACCTACGCCGTCCACAACCATTTTGCCGCCGTCGCCGACAATGGCCTCACCGCTCTCGCAGGTTTCGAAGGCGAAATCTTTCTCGTTTCACTGGACGGACAAGTCCTCGCCCGACACAAAGCTGCCGAAAACCAATTCGGCAGCCAGGAACGCCAAGGCCCCAGCGGCGGAGTCGGAGTCTCCATCGACGCCAAGGCCACCCTCGCGGCCTACGCCTTCCGGGACAAACTCTTCCTCGCTCAACTCCCCGACAACCTCGCCACTTCCACCTCCCCCCAACCCTTTACCCACACCCTCCCCGGCCAAGGTGACACAGAAACCCCCACCGGCATCCCACTCCTCGAAATCGCCGTCCCCGATGGCATCGTCTCCATGCTCATCGCACAAGACGGCACCCAAGCCTACTACTCCACCGACACCGGAGACCTCACCGCCATCGACCCCCAATCCACAGTCGTATGGCAAACTCGTCTCATTCCCGACATCCACCTCGCCCACGCCCCGGAGGGCCAACTCTACGCCGCCGACGGCACCGGCACCCTCCACCTCCTCTCCAAAGACGGCAAAACCCTCCGACAAAACAACATCTGGCTCGACGCCGCCACCAAGACCGTCTCCCTCCAGCGAGACCCCAATTTCTTCGCCACCCACGCCCACGTCGAAACCGTCCCCCCAACCCTCGCCCTCGCCAAAGAACACCTCGGTGCAAAGAAAATCAAGGACTGGGAACCCAAAGGCTACAAGCGAACCCTCCACGGCCGCACCTTCCACCAAGCCGAACGCACCATCACCTTCGATACCGGCGACCTCCCAAACGCCTTCCTCCACATCGTATATCGCAACGACAATGACGCCACCCTCAACATTGAAGTCCAGGGCAACGGCCAGCACCCCTTCAAACTCGACCTCCCCACCCCCACCTACCGCACCGTCAACATCCCCATCCAAGGCCCCAACGGCAAAGTCCAGATCTTCCAAAGCCGGGGAAACCACATCGCCGAATGCAGCCTCTGGTCCTTCCAATGGCCCGGAGCCAACCTCGCCCTCAAATCCAAGCAAAAGAACCTCCTCGATCCACAACTGCCCAAGATCAAGAAAGAACCCTCCCTCGTGGATGACCTCCTCGACGACCTCGAATCCAAACAAGAAGACCCACAACCCCAAAGCTCCCTAGTCGAAGCCGCCCCGCCCTCCACCACCCGAGGCAAAATCTGGTGGCCCAACACCGACCCCTTCAACCGCGACGGCCCCTTCCGCACCTCCACCACCGACCCCAACCTCATGCTCGACGGCTTCAAATACGGCATCAGCAAAGACCTCACCCCCGCATGGGCCAATTACAACACCTTCTGGGGAGCCAGCTTCACCATCGATTTCGAAAAACCCGTCTCCCCCACACTCATCGCCACCTACGAACGCACCACCAAACAATCCGAAGTCTCCAAAGCCCTCCAAACCTTCACCGGCACCCCCCGCAACCAACAAGACTCCCCCAACGCCCTCGGCACCCGCCTCCGCAACGACCAATTCTGGCAACTCTTCCCCATCGACTCCCCCCGCCGCACCAAAACCCTCGGCATCCGCGTCTTCCGAGAAAGAGGCCCCATCGGCCTCTCCGAAATCGAAGTCTACGGGAAGTAA
>CAYSOI010000099.1:0-4715 GCA_964432425.1 uncultured Opitutales bacterium
AACATCAGCGGTGTGATCGTTGACGACCAACTGACACTGACCTCGACACCCAACTGGCATGGTACCGAAACGATCACTGTCATCGTGACCGACAGCGATGGAGCCATCGATACCCAAACCTTCGATGTGACCATGACTCCGGTCAACGATCCGCCTGTTTTTGAGGAGCCGGAGCATCCAGTAATTCCTGAGGACTCGACAACTATCGTTACTCTCATTTCTACAGATATTGAGGATGATGAGACCTCGTTGGTCTATACGGCTGAAGTCCTGACCGGTGAAGTTTCCGTCATTATTACCGGGGATGAAATTGAATTAATTCCCGATGAGAATTGGTTTGGTGAGGGAAGTATTGAAATCATGGTGACCGACGAAGAAGGAGGGACAGATCAACGCATTCTGGATTTTACGGTCACTCCAGTGAATGACAATCCAGTACTCGACCGAATTCCCACTCAGATCGTAGAACAGGACCATACTCTCATCGTCGATGTCCATGCTGAGGATGTGGATTTCGACAGTCTGACCTTTTCCTCCACCGAAGAGTCTGGGAACCTCACCGTCATCACCAATGGGGATGAACTTCTCATTACCCCGGATCCAGGATGGACGGGTACATCGGAAATTACCGTTATTGTAGAGGATGGAAACGGTGGGATTGTGACAAGGACATTCCCTATCGGAGTCGTTCCGCATGAAAATGATCCGCCTACCATGGAGTTGTTTCCTGTCCAAATTTCCCCTCAGAATGCTCCCACCGAAATCCCATTGATCGGGACAGATCCGAATGGCGATCCGCTGACTTATGAAATCGAGTTAATTTCCGGAGAAGTGACACCCTCTATTGAAAATGGAGTCCTTACATTGATTCCAGAGCAAGACTGGTCGGGCATCGCCACCTTCGAAGTTACGGTGGAAGACGGACGAGGTGGCATTGAAACCAATACCTTTCAATTGGCAGTAAATGAGGATACCAATGACCCGCCTTTGCTTACCGAAACAGGAGACTTGGTTACCCAGGAAGATGAAAAGATCACCCTTCCCGTGACTGCAACCGATCCCAATGGGGACCCTTTGACCTACGACATTTCAGTGCTGTCCGGCGAAGTCGAAGTGAGCAAAGAAGGAGATGAGTTTGTGATTCGGCCCGAGACCAACTGGAATGGGGTGGCGGAATTACTGGTCACCGTAACAGATGAGAATGGAGGGATCGATTACGAGATCATTGAGCTTACCGTCACCTCTCAAAATGATTCACCCGTCCTGGACCCTATCCTGACACACAATGTTGAAATCGGAGAAATTCTGGAACTTGATCTTACGGCCCTCGATCCAGATTTGGATAATTTGACGTATTCGGCCATCGTGGAGGATGGGAATGTAACTGTGACCACCAATGGGGATACTTTGGAAGTTATTCCTGAGCCCGGTTGGTCTGGAATCGCCGAGATCACTGCCATTGTAGATGATGGCAATGGGAACACACACCCTCAAACCTTCTTCATCGGATTCAATGAGCAGGGGAATGATCCACCGGCATTGGAGGACATTCCCACCCAACTCTCCGAAGAGGATCTTTCTGTGCTCATTCCCTTATTGGCGAATGATCCCAATGGAGACCCTTTGACCTACGAAGTGGAAGTGAAGTCAGGGAATGTGACGCCTTCGATCACCGGTACGGACTTAACCCTGGACCCTGAAAATGGCTGGTCGGGCATAGCGACCATCGAAGTCAAGGTCACCGACGGGAAGGGAGGGATTGCTACTCAGACTTTTGATGTAGCTATCAATGAAGAGGGGAATCATCGTCCTGAACTTCCTGCAATTGAAGATCAGGTTTTGAATGAAGATGACACCCTGAGCATCCCTTACCTGGCTACCGATTTGGATGAAGACAAATTGACCTATTCCTTTGAGATCAATCCCAGTGAGGTTCATATCGTGGACACAGGTAATGGATTTGTCCTGCAGCCGGAGACGGATTGGTCGGGAACTGCCGAAGTCACGGTAACGGTATCTGACGAAAGAGGAGGCGTCGATGTGGAGACATTCCTTATCGATATTCCACCGGTGAATGATCCTCCAACAAACGTTTTTCCCATCACTCACGTTCCTGTCGATAATCTCTCTCCCAGTGTCTTCTCTTTCGAAAACAACAGCGAGATCCGGATCATCGATAAAGATAGTGATCAAATGACGGTCACGCTGGAGGTTTCCAATGGAACACTGACCCTTCCGGATACGACCGAAGTCACATTTCTCAATGACACAACCAATGAGCAAAACCTCCTGACCATCACTGGAACCCAAGAGGAAATCAACACGGCAATCAACGGGCTCGAATACGTTCCGGATGAAGGCTTTGTCGGTTTGGATAATCTGACCATTACGACGGAAGACAATGAGACCTTGTTGGACCAGGATACGGTACCGCTGCTGATCGAGCATGTTGCCGTTCCCGGTCTACCCAATTTGCAACTTGAAACTCTGCTCGAAGAGCAAAATGCAACCATCACCAACTTTTCCAATACCCTGATTGAATCTGTCGAAATTCTAGATAACGGCACTAGCCGGGAGTTGAACATTCGGCCCATGCCGGGTCTTCAGGATGGGCAAGTGTATCACACCACCATCGAAGTGATGGTTGAAGGCAACCCCAATCCCGTGACCCTCTATGTCAAAATTCCAACACCTCGACTGACAGATGGTCCGCCGGAGCTCAACCATGTTACCGGCTATTACCAGAAGGTCATCAAAGTGGAGAACCTTACCAATTATCCTTTCGAAGCACTCCGTGTCTATGTCCACGATTTGCAGGAAGACGCCACTCTTCGCTCCCAATCCGGTGCCACTGAGGAGGGAGTTCCCTTTATCCAATTTGACCTCGAATTGGAACCTGGAGATGAACGGGACTTCCGGGTGGAGTTTCTTACCGAAAGTCGCCTTTGGACGGCTTCTGAGTCCTACATCCTTGAGGTCCTTCCCGCAACCGAAGCTCTTGTTGCCTCAACCGTTCTGGATAGTGCGGAATTGGATCTTCAGATATACGAAGCGGATGAAACCTCCCTCTTTGCCGCAATCGGGACGCGATACCTGAACTTTCTGACCGAGCCTGGAGTGCAGTATTACATTCAATACGCAGATACATTGGAGGGACCATGGCGAACTTCGGCAGTTACGGTAGAGGGGACCGGAAGTCGCGAAGTTTGGATGGATGATGGACCTCCCAAAACCATTATTCACCCCAGTGAAGTGGAGGATCGCTTTTACCGGATTGTTCTGGAGACTCCTGCTCAGACTGGACAATGGGTCCAGGATGCCACTCTCGGGCAATATTTCCTCAATGATGAATCCGTGTGGATTTACCATCAGAGCATGGGGTATCTTTATCAGGAACCTGAAACCCATTGGTACTATTCAGCGGATTCAGCCTTGGGTTGGCTGTACCTGGATGAAACGAACATGGAGGCCATTACACTGAATCAGGCCCATGCCGTGAATGGTTTTGCCTATTCGAGCGGTCTGGATACCTGGGTTTACCTCTCCGCGGTGGAGAAACCTGATGGTTCCATCCATACTTTATACTTCGATACAAGCCTACAGGAGTGGCATACGATAGAGGGAATTGGCTTAGGAAATTAAAGAAATTTGTTCGCCAGATTTGGCTTGGTTCTTATCTCTCCCCACCTTGATGAAAATCTCCCTGCCCCCTTTCGTTGCGATATCGTGCTTTTGCCTGTATGCCTGCTTGCTCCCAGTGGGTTTACCCGCTCAGGCTGATAACTTGAGCCAGTGGGTGGACCGAGTCGAAGTCCGAGGCCAGACTCTTCTGAAAGCCAAAGTGCGATACGGAATGCAGCCCGGAAGTCAGCCAGGGGCCGATGTCGGGGGAATTGAGCATGCCTATGACAATGGATTTGTGAATGTGGATTCCTGGAGTGTGGTGAATTTGACCAATAACTGGGGGTACGAGTACGAAGAAGATGAACACGATGGCTTCCTGCATTTGTACAGTCTTCAACCTGTGGAGGAAGCGTCTTTGGTTGAATGGTTTGATCCCATCTTCGGGGGGGAGATTCTGCTCTCCAAATTCATTCACATGAATGATGAATACGCCATCGGCATTGAGGCTGCCATTGGGTACATGGAAACCTCCCAACCCTTTCTCGATGCCTTTCAAATGGACTGGATTCAGGACCGATACCAACATTGGCTCGGTTCCGCTTTCCCAAGCCCGGAAGACAAGGAAGACCCTCCCGGCGGGCAGGCGTTTCTGATTAGCAACCAACCCATCCGGGATTCCACGACCCTTCTCGATGGAACAGGAGTACGGGAACTGGAACTGGAGTTTTTTACCCTTCGCACCGGCTTCTTTGTAGAACATGCCATCAATAAAAAACTTCACGGAGCCATCAACCTTGGCCTGACCGGTGTGTATCTCGATGCAGAGTATGATTATTCCGAGACCATTGGCACCTATCACTTCTCAGAAATGTTTAACGAATCTGAATTCCTCTGGGGCGGCTACCTCGGAGCGACCTTTTCCTACGATTTCGCCCAACGATGGTCTTTCATCTCCTCCGCAAAAATGCTCTTTCTGGAAGACTTTGACCTCGGCTCCGAAACCCGCTCCGCTTACATCGATTTCTCCGATTCCTACCTTCTCCAAATCGGAGTGAGGTATGATTTCTGACCCGCCCCCAAGCTCTGAAGGG
>CAYSOI010000099.1:4815-11439 GCA_964432425.1 uncultured Opitutales bacterium
CTTCTCCAAATCGGAGTGAGGTATGATTTCTGACCCGCCCCCAAGCTCTGAAGGGAAGCCCATCTTTCAGGTAGTTTCATTAAGCTACTTCTGGTCGATAACTTACCTATCTTTGGGCGAAAAGTTGACATATACTTCATGTCGGGCAAACATAGTTATAATAGAACGCCTTGAAACCGGGAAAATACAATGCCGACATCCTCCCAGATCCAATATCGAGAATTGCGAGCCAAAGCAGGGAAGGTCGCACTATCCTTGCAGCCGAAGCAGTCGCCCGAAGAAGTCACCAAGCAATACAACAGGATCATGAAGATTTCTTCCACCTCCCAAGAGGCAAAGCCATCAGTGCGGCGCAAGCTATTGGCAAAGTAGTACGTCCCTACGAGAACAAAGCCCTGGACGAATGGGCCAAACAAGAGGGCAAACTCTTTGATCGGGAGGAAATTGTTTCCAAGTGGATTGCCCAAGGAGAACGTGGAGGTTTGGAAAACAGAGTTTTTTATGACTCAAATCGTGATCGATGGATCAAAATTAACACACTTGCTTACCATACCAACCAATTGGAATTCCTTCACCGCATGGCCATTCATAACTATCTTTTTCCAGAAGTTGTCTTACGTCTTGAGGCCTATATGTGGGATGATTCTGCCTTGCTTCCTATAATCTCCCAGCCTCATGTCACACATCATGGCGGTCTTGTTTCTGAGGAAGAATCTGGAGCTGAACTTGAAAAGATGGGTGGGAGTTGGAACTCACAAGAAAACGGTTATGTTTTCAACGACTTGGGGATTGTTATTACGGATACCCATGATGAAAACGTGTTACGTAGGCAAGATGGAGGACTATCATTCATTGACCCGGATTTACGTTTACTCATCTGTCGCAAAGGGGAACGCCTACTCGGGATTGCACGTGGGTAATTCCTGCTTTTTCACGTTTCCGAAAAAAATTCTAAAAAAATCTGAACATTCTTCTTCTTAGGCCCATCTCACCCGGCACGAATTTCAGGGTAATCAGGTGATTCAAAACCTAAAAGCCTCCGTCGGATTAGGGGCCGGCGGAGGCTCTATTTTTTCAGGGTTGGAGAAAACTCTCCGAAAGTTTTCAAAGGGATTAGGCGATGATGTCGTGGACAACTTTTCCATGTACGTCGGTGAGCCGGAAATCCCGGCCTGCGTAGCGATAGGTGAGGCGTTCATGGTCGACACCAAGGAGGTAGAGGAGGGTCGCATGCAGGTCATGCATATGAACACGGTTTTCTACTGCCACGCCACCGATTTCGTCGGTGGAGCCGTAGGCAAAGCCGGGTTTGACTCCGGCTCCGGCCAGGAAGCAGGAGAAGCCGCGTGGATTGTGGTCACGCCCATCCTTGCCCTGAGCAAAGGGGGTACGGCCAAACTCACCGGTCCACCAGACCAGGGTGTCTTCGAGCAAGCCACGTTGTTTGAGGTCGGCCAGCAACCCGGCAATGGGTTTGTCAGTCGCCAGGGCATGGTCCTTGTGCTTGGGCATGTTGCCATGCTGGTCCCAGCGAGGGTTGTTGGATTCATCAGAATAGTTTACGGAAACAAAGCGTACTCCACGCTCCACCATGCGGCGGGCCAGCAGACACTGGCGGCCATAATATTCAGTCTTCTTGTCACCAATTCCGTACAAGCTTTGGGTGTATTCGGATTCGTCAGAAATGTCGGTCAATTCCGGGGCTTCCATCTGCATTTTCCAAGCCAACTCGTAGGATTGAATGGTCGCTTCCAGTCGGTCATCTTCGGGGGCTTTGGCAGCTTGGAGTTGGTTCAGCCCCTGCATCAGGTCAAACCTTTGTTTCCGCTGTGCATCTTTGAGCATCGCGTTCTCTACATTGCGGATGTTGGCTTTCTCAACGCTGCCTGCACGGCCAATGGCGGTTCCCTGGTGAAGAGAGGGGAGAAACGCATTTCCATAGTTTCGAGGGCCACCTTTGGAGGCGGAAGGTGCAATGGAAATAAAGGCAGGCAGATTGGAGTTTTCCGTGCCCAGACCATACGAGATCCAACTTCCCACCGAGGGGCGAATCATGTTGGTGGCTCCGGTATGGAGAAAGAGGGTACTGGGACCGTGAGCGACCCCTTCCGTATGCATGGAGTGGATAAAGCAAAGGTCGTCTACATGCTGAGCGATGTGAGGGAATAGGCTGGAAACCGGCTGTCCGCATTCACCATAACGGTCAAACTCCCAAAGCGGCTTCATCAGGCGGCGTTTGCTCTGCTTGCCGAAAGTTCCGGTGCGAACGCCTACGAAGTCGATATCTTTGCCGTCACTTTTGATCAGCTCGGGTTTGTAATCGAAGGTATCCACATGGCTCGGCCCGCCGGCCATGAACAGGAAAATGACCCGCTTCGCCTTTTGGGGAAAGAGAGTGGTGGAAGGTGCCAGAGGGTTTGTGGCTGCCGCAAGTTGGCTTTGCATGCTGGCCAAGGCCAATGATCCGATTCCGCAGGCGGAGGCTTGGAGTAAGTCACGTCTAGTGGTGTTCATGGCAAAATGTCGGATACGCTTCCAGCTGGTCGTTCTAAAGTTAGTTCAAATATCGAAAGTCAACACATGCATAGAGGCTGTGGAGGATTCCTGCCCATGCTTCTGGGTGATCTTTGCCTTGATTGTGTTGAGCCAGGTAGTTGAGGGCAAGGGATTTCTCTTCCTCACGGGGCTCACGTCCCAGTGTGATTTTGTAGGCAAAATTGAGCCGTTCTTCCACGTTCAAGCCCTTTCTTTCCAGAAGTCGCTTGGCCGCCGTTTCCGCTTCTTTGATCACAAATGGATCGTTCATCAGGAATAGTGCCTGTGTGGGTACCGTGCTGGCATTGCGTACTCCGCTCACAAGATTTGGATTCGGGAAATCGAAGATGTCCAGCATCTCTGGTATTTTGTTCCTGTCCAGTTTGTCGTATAGGGCTCTTTCTTTCGTTTTCTCGGATGCTGGGTTAAGTTTTCCACTGGCAACCAGCATCGCATCATGAATGGCTTCCACTTGCAGGCGGCGGCGATTCTGCCGGGAGAACAACTCATTGTCAGGATCCTGTTCCAAAGAGTTGGTCGAAGCCTCCGAAGACATCTGGTAGGTGCTCGAAAGTAGAATCCTGCGGATCAATGTCTTGGTGGACCAGCCCTGATCGATAAATTCCGACGCCAGATGGTCCAGAAGTTCAGGATGTGTTGGCCGACGACCCATTTCCCCAAAATTGTCATTCGAAGCTACAATGCCCCGTCCAAACAGATGGTGCCAGACCCGGTTAACGTACACTCTGGCGGTCAGGGTATTGTCCGATGAGGCGACCCATTTGGCGAGTTCCAGGCGACCACTGGCGCCTTCAGGAATCTCGGGTTTGGGAGATTGTCCGACCGGAGTCGCGGCCGTGATGAAGCCCCGTTTTACTTTTTTGCCAAGATTCCGGATGCCCCCACGTACATGAATGTGCCAGTCTCCCGCTTCCTGGTGTTCTTCCACGGACATGGTCACGGGAGATTTGGGGGGAGCCGCCTTTTTGTGGGCGTCGATGTCTTTCTTCAACGCCGCAATGACCGTCTGAAGTTCCTTTTTCTTTGCCTCTTTGGCTTTCTTCTCGGGGTCTTTCTTTTTCGGCTTTTTCTCCGCAATCGGGGGCAGGGAAGTCTTCGGGGCATCTTCCGCTAAAAGTCGGACTGAGTCGATGATGACGATTCCAGTGGTTCCCATGGTATTGATCTTCACAACATCCCATTCGCCTTCTTCGAAATTAAATTTTCCCAGAGAGAAAAACGTGCCGTCGATAGGTGGTTTTGCTTGCTGGTTGATGTGTACAGTTTTCTCCTCCAGATCGGTAAAGATGGTCACGGGAACTTTCGGGGATCGGTTGGAGCTGGCTGAGTAGGAGATTTGGACTTCGTAAATTCCAGACTGGGGGATGGTTGCTTTCCAGGTTGCTGACTTTTCCCCTTTGTTTTGCCCGTTATCGTGTCGGTAGCTTTTCCCTACAAAACTTGCGGTATGGGTGGAGCTCACCCAGGTCCCGACAAGCTTGGCTTGGGTGTCGTCGATGACGATTCCTTTGATTTTCTTCGGATCCAGAGATTTTTGTGAAGATTTGGAATCGGCAGGAACTTTTCCTCCGAGAACTTTCAGTTCATTTTCCAGTTGCTTGAGCTTGTCATTCAGAACTTTGGCCGCCTCTGCGTGCTTCTTGCGGGAATCTCCATGTTGGTCCTTCAGACCACGTTCGATGAAGTTGGCTACGTTTCCAGGGCGGGAACTGTTGGTGCTCCGGAAAATCCCAGCCAGGGAATAGTATTCAGCAGTCGGCAGCGGATCAAAAGGATGGTCATGGCAGCGGGCACAGCCAATGGTCATCCCTAGAAAGGCCCGGCTGACGGCGGCCAATTGTTCATCCACAATCTCCATTCGAAGCAAAGCCTTGTCCTGCAGTTCATAATTGTGAGGCCCCAGAGCCAGGAAGGTGGTGCCGATCAGGTTGTCATTGAATTCCTCGTCAGAGTCGGATGGCAGGAGGTCTCCGGCAATTTGTTGGCGAATGAATTGGTCAATCGGTTTATCCTGTCGATAACTGGCCAGAACCCAGTCACGATAACGGTAGGCATTGGGAAACTGAAGATTCCGTCCACCTCCGGTCGTGTCCGCATAACGGGCGACATCCAACCAATGGCGTCCCCAACGCTCTGCGTACTGAGGCGAATCCAGCAGCTCATCAATGGTCTTAGCCAAAGCTTCCTGAGAAGGTTTGGAGAGAAACGCATCAATTTGCTCCGGCTCGGGAGGCAATCCAATCAGATCAAAATGCACCCGACGAAACAGAGTCCCCCAATCGGCAGGTTTGGCAGGCTTCAGATTCTTTTCTTCCAGCTTTCCCAATACAAAGTGATCCAGGCGATCTTTGGCCCAATCGGCATCTTGTGTCTTCGGAGGCGTGGGCTTCGCCAAAGGTTGAAATGACCAGAATTTCCGGGCTTCCTCCAAAGGTTTACTACGTGGCCCCGTATGCACAAACTTCGCATCCAAAGGTTGGTCTCTCGGATCCGGGGCTCCCATTTCAATCCACTTTTCAAAATCCTTGATCACCTGGCTCGGCAATTTCCCCGCCTTCGGCATGCGGATGTCGTTGTTATCATACCGAATCGCAATCATCAGCCGACTCTCCTCCGGCTTCCCCGGTATGATCGCCGCACCATTCTCACCACCCATTTCCCATCCAGCCTTCCGGTCCAACAACAACCCCGCCTTCGCCTTTTTCGCCTTCGCCGAATGACACTCATAACAATGCTTCGCCAACATCGGTCGAATCTTTTTCTCAAAGAATTCGATGCCCTCGTCAGCTAATGATACATTACAAATTCCAATGCATAATGCGGCCAATAGGAAAGGTTTAGAAGTTAAGGTCTTCATACTGTTAGAACAAGAGTTCCACTGACATAGTCCATGAAAAAGAATTTTGCCCTGGAACCTTTGCTCTCGTTCTGAATATTTGGATGATTTCTGTTTATATGCTACCGCTAGCGTAGAAATGCATTGCAAATTCACGGCAGGATCTGAGAATTGCTCGAAATATGTGTGCTTCAATCCAAAGGCTTCAAAAGGTTCCTGACCACTCGTTCTTTCTGTTTGGTGCAAGAGGAACTGGGAAAAGTACTTGGCTCAGAGAGCAAATGCCAGATGCGTTATATTTGGATTTACTGGATACATCGCTACAGTTGGAACTTGAAGCCGAGCCCAATCGCTTGGAAGCATTGATAGGGCATGCTTCAGTAGATCAATGGATCATTTTGGACGAGGTGCAGAAAATCCCTGCTCTTCTTTCAGAAGTTCACCGGTTGATGGAAGCACAGTCCAGAAAATTTGCCCTATGTGGCTCCTCAGCCAGGAAACTAAAACGGGGAGGAGCGGACTTGTTGGCTGGTCGAGCAGTAACTTTGGAGATGGAACCATTCTGCTATGGGGAACAAGGCTCATTTTTTGATTTAGAACACGCTCTCAACTGGGGACAATTGCCCATCATTTATGGCAAAGAAGGTTTAGAACCTGATATCCTGCAAGCCTATGTCGCCACCTATTTAAAGGAGGAGATCAAAGAGGAAGCGGCTGTGCGGAATTTTGCTCCATTCCTGCGTTTCCTGAATATTGCCGGAATCCTCAATGCTCAAGTCCTGAACACTGAGAATGTCGCCCGTGAAGCCAGGGTCCCCAGAAGTACGGTGGATGGCTACTTCGAACTCCTGCAGGATACTTTACTTGGATTTCAGCTTCCTGCCTATCGCCCAGGACTGAAAGTGAGAGAGTCTGCCCGGCCAAAGTTCTATTGGCTGGATTGTGGGATTGCCAGGGCAACTGCTGGATTGCTTCGGGATCCATTGGGAGCCGACTGGAAAGGGACTGCTCTGGAGACACTTCTTTTCCATGAACTCCGTACTTGGAATTCTCTCGCATCCCGCCATCGGCCCATCTCCTATTACCGGACTGCTTCTGGCGTAGAGATTGATTTCATTATCGAAACCAGAAAACGCCAACCCGGTCAGAAACCATCTGTCCTATGCATCGAAGTCAAACATGCTGAAAGCTGGCAACGGAGATGGGAGAAACCGATGAGAAGTCTCGCCGCC
>CAYSOI010000100.1:0-11307 GCA_964432425.1 uncultured Opitutales bacterium
CCGACTTTGAAACCGGTTGCCATGTAGGGCTGGGCATTGAGATTCGAGAGAAGACTAACAAGTACGAGCAGCAGTGGAGCGATTCGGGAAATCATCATGCCAAAGTACAAAACTTTGAGAGCTGTTAAAGGCAAAGTGTTTTTCTATTATTATATCCATAAATCCTTGAAGGAACTGTGAGTCTGTGTTTCTGTGTGTTTATGAAGAACGTGACATTATCGATCGATCCTGAAACACATCATAATGCTCGAATCATTGCTGCACAAAGGGGGGTGTCTCTAAGTGGATTGGTTCGAGATTATCTGCAAAGTCTTCCCAAAGCTCAAAATCCAAGAAAAGAAGCGATGCAAAATGCCTTTGCAGCCATGGATGAAGTGGAGCAATTTTCAGCTTCAGATCGTTTGGATCGGGATGCTCTGTATGAACGCTGAATTCTTTTTAGACACCAATGTACTACTTTACGGGGTTTCCAATAATCCTGAAGAGTTGCATAAGCGAAACCGTTCCAGAGAGATTCTTACCGGCGACATGATCGGGTTTTCGACTCAGGTGTTTGCAGAATTTTATGTAAATGCCACAAAAAAGAAAGGCTTTCAGCTGAGCCACCAACAGGTAATGAAGATTCTTGAACCCTTGAAAATCTTCCCTGTTCAACCCATCACCATTGATGTCGAATGGGATGCTTTTTCCATATGCTCAGAATATAACCTTTCCTATTGGGATTCTGCAATAATTGCAGCAGCAAAGGCTTTGGGCTGTCACACCATTTGGAGTGAGGATTTAACACATGGCCAACTGTATCGGGATATTCTTGTTAAGAATCCATACATGGAGTGACTTAGACCAATTCCCGTCGGTACGCTGCGTCCAGGATTTCAATGGTGTGCATTAGTTTTGGGGAAGTTTTGTCGCCCAGATGGGAGCGGAGTTGTGTGAGGCAACCAATGTTTCCAGAGGCGGCAAACTCGGCTTCGGTGTCGAGGATGTGCTGGATCTTACGTTGACCGAGTTCGTGGGCGTTTTCGGGTTGGTCGATATTGTAGGTTCCGGCAGAGCCGCAACAGATCTCGGCATCCGGCATTTCCACGATTTGCAGATTGGGGATGGAGAGAAGAAGTTGGCGAGGCGGAGTTTCGACTCGTTGGGCATGACGCAGGTGGCAGGCATCCTGATAGGCGATTTTGACAGGACGTGGAAGGGCGGGCGGAGTTTGGATACCGAGTTCTACCAGATAGGAGGTAATGTCGGAGACTTTCTTCACAAACTCCTTGGCTTGCTCTTCCTCCGCCTGGCCTTTCAACATTAGGGAATATTCATGAAGGCCGGAGCCACAACCCGCTGCATTCGTGATGATGGCATCCACATCTTTGGGAAAAGCCTGAAGATTCGCTCTGGCGTTTTCCCTTGCAGCTTCGGCCTCTCCTACATGCCAGGCCAGGGCGCCACAGCAT
This sequence comes from uncultured Opitutales bacterium, assembly GCA_964432425.1. Classification (GTDB taxonomy): domain Bacteria; phylum Verrucomicrobiota; class Verrucomicrobiia; order Opitutales; family JABJCN01; genus JAYPDO01. The sequence goes on from CAYSOI010000100.1 coordinate 1,452, forward strand.
TGTTGTGTTTCCGGGACCAGCACTTCTATGCCATTTCGGGTCAACACGTTGATGGTGGCACGGTTGATTTCCGGAGCCAGGACCTGTTGGGCACATCCCGCAAGCAGAGCGACTTTCCCACGGAATTCTCCTTGTGCCGGATAGATTGGATCCAGTCTTTCGGACTTCGGAAGCTCGTCAGGCAAAAGGTCCAGCATCGGCTTGAAAATCTTGGGCATCACACCCCTGAAATGTTTGGCAAACTTGCCCAAACTGGCCGCTGTTTTAAAACGTTTGGGATTGGGGAGCGTATCCAGAAGCATCTTCCGCTTCATATTCCCCAGAAAGCTTTTCGGGCGTTCTTTTTCCGCCATTTCCCGAAAGGGTGCCAGCAGATGATTGTATTCCACACCGGAAGGGCATGCCGTTTCACAGGACAAACATCCCAAACATTGATCCACATGTGGCAGAGCTTTTTCGAGTGCCAGGCTTCCCTCCAGCACATCCTTCATCAACATGATCCGCCCCCGAGGCGTATCCATTTCCTGCCCCTTTAAATTATAGGTCGGACAACCCGCAAGGCAGAAGCCACAATGCACACAGGTCTGCACTGCCTCAGCCATGAGTTCCCCCATGGGGCCATGTTGCTCTGCTTTTATCTTATGCTGCATGCGGCGACGCTACAGTTCACCAATCAGACTTCCAGCCTGAAATTAATTCTTCGACTTTACTGGTCGGAAGGGGTGGAGCCAGCCGGCGAAGGCGGGGCATTGGCGGGTTTGGATCCAGAGGCGGCCTTTGCCTTGGAAGTGACAGACGAGGCCTTCGCTGAAGAAGAGGGATTTGTAGCCGCCGACGGAACCGACGCTGTATTCGAGGGTGTCTTCGAAGGCGACAATGAAGTTGTTGTCGACCGTGTATTCGCCGTCGACGTCGATGGGGATCATGGCTCCGTAGGTGGAAAACCAGAGGTCCCCTTCGCCGCTGCATTTGATAAGAAAGAGGCCTTCTCCGGAAAAGAAGCCTTTCATGAAGCCTTGCCATTTGGTCTCCACATCAATGCCCATGGAGGCACAGACGAAGGCGGAGTTTTGGAGGAAGATGGAGCTGCCGCTGAGGTGTACGTGCTCCATGTCTCCCGGTGCTCCTGGGGCGATACCGATTTCTCCGGGTCCATTTTCAGCGGTAAATTCATTGACGAAGAGGTTTTCGCCGGTGAGGAATCTGCCCAGGCCACCTTTCAATTTGGTCTTCATTTTGATGTTGGTATCCATGGTGGCCATAGCGGAGGCTTCGACTTTGAGAGTCTCATTTGCAGGGATCTGGACAGTGAGGAAGCTAAAGTCGGGTTTGCAGTCGAAATGGTAATCCATATCCGAGGTTGGCTGTTCTTCAGCGTATTCGTATTCTTCTGTGCTCATTGGGAAATCTTTCTGTTGGAAAATGGTTTAGGTGATTATTGTTTTCGTGGGCGAAGCAGGGGGCCCAGGGAATGACCGAAGTTGGATGCGTGATGAGACTGGACCCAGATGCGTCCGGTTCCTGAGAATTTGCAGACGAGGCCTTCTCCACCGAGAATGGAGGAGAGCCAGCTTTTTCCGGCTTTAGAGAGTTTGAAAGAGAGGGTTTCTTCGAAGGCGACGATGTGCCCGGTGTCGACGATGTATTCTCCGTCGCAATCAATGGTGTAGATGGCACCAAAGGAGTTGATGATGGCTTTGCCGGAGCCGCTGAGGTTGATCCAGAAGAGTCCTTCCTTGGCGAATAGACTTTTGAAGCCCTGCCAGTCGAGATTGACTTCTACTCCGTCTTCGCTGGCTACATAGGAACCGCTTTGCACCACGATCTTGGTTCCTGCCTCGACATTCACTTCCGCCATGTCGCCTGCCAGGGTGGTGGCGAGCCAGACTTCTCCGCCTTCGTTGTAGGCGGTGTAGTGGTTCATGAAGAAGGATTCGCCTCCGAGCATGCGTTTGAGTCCGCCAAAGATGTTTCCGGATTTACGTTTGTGGGTGGTGGTGCTGATTTGGCAGCCATTCATGGCGATCATTGCACCGGATTCACTGGTGATGGTTTCGCCAGGTGCCAGTTGGATAAAGGCGGATGCGGCTCCCGGGCCGTTGTCAATTTGGGTGTCCATTATGTGTAAAGATTTGTGTGTGGTGGGTTAGAAGGTTTCGCAGCTGCAAGCATACGCCACTAGTAGAGTCGGGGGTTGATCCATCCGGCGAGGCCGGAGATGCTTCGGGTTTGAATCCAGATTTTGCCGGTACCTTCCACACGGGTGACCAAGCCCTCTCCGCCGAAGAAGCTGGAGAAGATGCCTCCGGCCAACTGGAGTTTGAGTTTCATTTGTGGCTCGTAGGCGACAAGGTGGGAGGTGTCGACGATGTACTCTCCATCAATTTCCTTTTCGACGAGTCCTCCGTAGGAGCCAAACCAGACAGTGCCGGGACCTTGGGCTTTCAGTTTGAAAAAGCCTTCTCTGGAGATACCTGAAACCAAACCTGCCCAGCGTACTTTGAGTTTCACCTCCGGTGTGCTGCAGATGTAGGCACCGGGTTGGAGGCAGATGGATTGCCCCGCTCCCACCTCGTAAGCTGTGATGTCGCCGGGTGTACTTTGGGTGAGGGTGATGCCGAGCGGATAATCCGTATTGTTAGTGTACTCGTTGACGAAGAGGGATTCGCCTCCGAGAAACTTTTTGCAAAGCCCGGAAAAGAAGCCGCCGTTGAATTTGGCTTTGAGGTCCAATTCCGCAGCCATGGTGGACATGGCATCGGATTCACAGATGATGGTTTCGCCGGGGTCCAGTTTGGCATCGACATAGGCGAAAGAGGGGGAGCCGTAGATTTCAGTTTCCATGAGCTTCTTCAGGAGTGTTGGGTTGGTTGAGATGTTGCCTTAGTTTTTCCTGGAATTGTTGCAGGTCAAATTGGCAGGGAGGGTATTCACTGTGTGAAAGTTTGGTGATTTTTTTTCGGAGATCCTGAATCCGGTTTTCGGTGGTGGGGTGAGTGGAGAGCCAGGCCATCTTGTTCATGGCTTTGCCGTAGATGGTTTTGTATTGTTCGTCCATCAGTAGCTGTAGCAGTTCGATCAGGCCTTCGGGGTTGATATTGGCTTTGGATAGAAATTCGAGGCCAACCCTGTCTGCATCTTCCTCAAATTCACGGGAAAAGCTTTTTTGCAGAAGTTGGGCACCACCATCGGTGAGAATTCCCGCCAGGCCGGACATGTCGCCGAAGAAAGTTTGCACGATGAGCAAGAGTCCGGCGGTTTCCATCAGGTTGCGGACGGAATGTTGCTCAGTCACATGGGCTATTTCGTGAGCCAAGACACCGAGGACTTGTTCGGGCTTGGAAACTTCCATAAGCAATCCGCTGTTGATCACCACGTACCCTCCGGGCATCGCGAAGGCATTGAGGTCAGGATTTTCAAAAATGTGAAACTTGAATTCGTAGCGGTCATTGGGAAGCACCTGGAGTAGGGGAGCCACCAATTGATGGAGTTGGTCCTGGATTTCCGGAGCTGAAATGAGCTTGGCCTCCATGGAGATTTGAGAGTAGGCGCTTTGCCCGATCTGCTCTTCGATTTCAGGTGGGAGTTTCTTGGCGATGGAGTGTGCTATGGGACCACGTGCGGCAATGATTCCCACAACGCCCAAAATCAACGTCGCCAGGATGCCAATGAAGATGGCCCGGCCTGTGTGTTTTTTCTTGCGAATGGATTGGAGTTGCCGGGCGGTATGCGGGTTTCCGTGAAGAATGGGTTCTTTCAGAATACCATGCTCTGCGGTATAAACCGTTTGCTCCGGTTTGGCAGGATGTGAGAAAAACAACAGGCGATCATTCGTGCCCCCCCGCCGGATCTCCAGTTGATCCAGCGGGAGTTGTAAATGGATGTCCGTGTCAGTGCTGAGAAAATGGATTCCGTTGTCCAGAATCTGAAGGTTGCCGGAAGCTTTGCCTTTCGGCAGACTGGGATCAAAGAGCCCCCCTTGATAAAGTTCCTGACTCAACGGCTTGAGCGGAGGTGGGAAGCCCCACCTGACCGGTTATTTCACAGATTTTGTGGGAGTGGCGTCTGCCTCAAGGTCACCGAGTGCATACTGGATGCCAGCCAGGAAGTGTTTGAGTACGACGGGATTCCAGTAGATTTCGTTGCGGTGCCCAAGTGAACAGTAGAAGGTGCGGCCTTCACCATACTTGGCAACCCAGCTGATGGGATAGAATTTATCTTCACGTTTGCCTTTGCCGATGTCAGGGAGCTTTTCATTGTCGAGAGCTATCAGCATTTTGCGTTCTGTGGAGAGGGCTGTGTCGTTGCGGAACTGGTAGATTTCATCGGTGACTTCGAATTCCGTTCCGGCGAAGGCTTTGGTGACAGGGTGGGAGGCAACCAGGATGCGGATGGGGACTTTTTTGTGCCAGGGGTGACCGGCAAAGGCACCGCCCATCATTTTGTTGTACTCTTTCCAGCCTTTGTAGGTGTCGGTAGCGGAGTGTGCTCCTGCGAGGCCTTTTCCACTTTTTACAAAATCCACGAGGCTCTTTTTCAGGCGTTCTTCCCGTTCTTGAGCTGCCGCTTTTTCTTTGGGGTCGGAAGGCCATTTTCGTGGGCGGAAAAGATCTCCGGTCGTGTTGACCATGACCACTGCGTCAAATTGCTTCAGTGTGTCCGGTTCAAACATGGAGTCGTCTTCACTGTGGACTGCGGTCCAGGCACCGGTTTTTTCTCCGAGTAAGGTGAGGGCTTTGGCTCCGGTTTCGATGGAGCCGTGACGAAAGCCATTGGTTTTGGAAAAGATGAGGATCTTTCGGGCCTTGGCGGGTTTGGCAGGTGCTTTGGCTGGGAGAGCTTCCTGGATCTTTTTGATGTCGGCTTCACTGGGAGGTTTGGCGGGGAGAGCTGTTGCCAGAATCGCCGCAGCAAGGGTAACAGGGAGGATAGAATGGAATTTCATGGTATTTGATTAGTGGAATTATAATTATGGTTACCGTTGAGATGCTGTTGTAATAGGGGGATGTCCTTGGGCAAGGGAATTTTCCCGTGTTTCTTTACAGGAATTTGATTGGGGTAAAAAACTCTTGATCGGGCTATTGCGTGGTGACAACCTCTTTCCCCATTCGAGAATTTGAACCGCCTTTGAAAGCAATGAAAAAAACTACTATCCTCACACTCTCTCTCCTCATCGCTGGGTCTCTTTTTGCTGAAGATCCCAAAAGCCCTGAAGAAGCCAACATTTATAAAGATGTTCTCCAGCCGGTCCTGAATGCCAAATGCATTGAATGTCATGGCCAAATCAAGAGGAAGGGCGGTCTTCGTGTGGACAACGCCAGAGAGCTTTTCAAGGGAGGCAAAGGTGCCAAGGAAGACATCGTCATCAAAGGAGAAACCGCCGATGACAGTGAACTCTACTATCGCATGAGTCTCCCAAAGGATGACGACGATGTCATGCCTCCTTTTGAGAGCCCGGACACTTTCAATCCTGTCACCAAAGAAGAATTGGCCATCTTCAAATGGTGGATCGAAGACGGTGCCAACCTCGAAAAAACAGTTGCTCAAGCACCTGCATCAGTTCGTCCACACATGGAGAAAATCCTGAAAGATCCTCCCAAAGCCAAGAAGGCTGCTCGTGCACCGATGAACGTGATCGTCCTTCCTGAAGTTCCCAAGCCTTCTGCCGATGCCCTCAAAAAAATTGAAGCCCTGGGTGTTCTGGCTCTCCCGATTCACCAAACCACCAATGCTTACACCATCAATGCTCTGCCTGTGCAGAAAGAATTCGGGGATAAGCAGGTTGCGGAAGTGGCCTCATCTATTGCCGCCCAAACTCTTTGGCTGAACCTCAGTAAAACCCAAATCACTGACGCCGGGATTGCCAACCTCACAAAATTCAAAGAACTGCGTCGCCTCTACCTGAATAACACCAAAATCTCAGACAAAGCTCTCGCCACCATCGGCAAGCTTTCCAATCTGGAATACCTCAACCTCTACGGAACTGAAGTCTCTGACGCAGGTGTCGATCAACTCAAGAATCTCAAGAATCTTAAAAAGCTTTATCTCTGGAAAACCAAGGTGACCAAAGACAAAGCCGATGAACTCAAAGCCGCCCTGCCTGGAATCTACATCAATATCGGCTGGGAATTTGAACAAGCTGCCCAAGCACGAGCCGCCGAAGCGGCCGCCGCACCCGCTGAAGCCGAAGCATCAGTTCAGGCAACAGTTTCCGCAGCTCCCATCAATGCCAATTGCCCTCTGAAACCTGACAGAGAAGTAAATCCCGCCCAAACGGTCACTTACAAAGGGCAAGTCATCGGCCTGTGTTGCGCCAACTGCAAACGCAGGTTTGCTGCCAACCCCGAACAGTACATTTCCAAGGTGCCGGAATTTAAGCTTGAAAACAAGTAGGCATATCTGCATATTGTAAGCGTTTTTAAGACACCCCAGTCTTCGGAAGGTTCAAAACTTCCTTTAAAAATTTACTTACAAACCCCCAAGAGAAATCCTAACCCCGGAAAGATATCTGAATCAGTAAGATACTGTCTCAAGCGACTTTCAAACTTTGGGAACTTCATGTTCCCAACCTCACCAATCCTCATTGTCTCATCAAGGCGCCCGGAATCCATGCCCAGGATTCCGGGCTTTTTTTTGGTAAAATGAAATAGGGGCTCTCCGCTGGGAGAGTGGACTTTCCAGTCCACTTCTTTACCGCCCCAGCTTCTCGACAATCGCATCTACGTCGTAGACACAACCACCCCAGGTACCCCCTCCAGCATTCTGAAGCGCAGCCCAAAGCCGGGTGTCCTCAGGCAGGCGAGGATCGGGGCCTAAAGTTGGATTCGGATCACGTTCAGCCAGAATCTTCGCACCTTCTTCCGGCGAAAATCGCTGATCTCCATCTCCCACCAGATCCAAAGTTCCCTCCAGATTATTTCGGTCTATGATGACTTGAATGAGGTCGCCATTGCGTACTTTTCCGATGGGACCACCCGCCAAAGCTTCCGGGCCGACATGACCGATACAAGCCCCTGTGCTGACTCCAGAGAATCGAGCATCTGTGAGGAGTGTGACTTCTTTTCCCCAGGACACATACTTGAGTGCCAACGTGAGTTGTGCAGTCTCTTCCATGCCGGTTCCAGAAGGTCCACGACTGCAAAGAATGACGATGTCTCCAGGTTGCACGGCTGGTTCCAGCTGCCCCTTGATCGCCTTGATCGCATCCGGTTCATTGGTGAAAACTTTCGCCGGTCCAGTCTTCCTGTAGACTCCATCTTCATCCAGAACGGAAGGATCAATGGAGGTACTTTTCACTACTGATCCTTCAGGAGCCAGATTTCCTCTGGGAAAGCAAACACTACTGGTGATGCCCTTGGCCTTGGCTTTTTCTTTGGTCAAAATGACATTATCGGGATCGACTCCATCCTGTTCCTTCAGGATTTCACGGAATCGAGCTCTGCGTTCTGAATTCTCCCAATCCTCAAGGTTCTCTCCCAAAGTCTTGTTGGTTACTGTCAACACATCCAAATCCAGCAGCCCCATTGCCCGCAGGTGTAACATCACTTCTGGAACGGCTCCAGCCAGGAACAACTGCACCGTAAAATGATTCTGCGGTCCATTGGGAAGTACGTCCACCAGACGCGGCACCTGCTTGTTCACTTCATTCCAGTCTTCTACCGTAGGCCGTTTCAATCCTGCGGCATAAGCGATGGCAGGAATGTGCAAAAGCAAATTGGTGGATCCCCCGCAGGCCGCATGTACCACCATGGAATTTCGGATGGCGCCATCGGTCAGAATGTCTTTTGAAGAACGGCCAGCTTTCTGGAGATTCATCAAGGCCCGGGCACTTCGGGTGGCCATATCCAGCCAGACCACTTCTCCACTGGGAGCCAAAGCCGAGTGGGGAAGGGCTAATCCCAACGCTTCAGCGACAACCTGCGAAGTCGCTGCTGTTCCAAAAAATTGGCAACCTCCGCCAGAAGTTGCACAGGCCCGACATCCGGCTTCTGCGGCCTCCTTCAGGGAAATTTCCCCATGGGAGTAACGCATGCCAATGGACTGCACTTCACCGGCATTTTCTCCATGAATCGGAGGTAGGGTCACACCTCCTGGCACGATGATTCCAGGATCATCTTTCAGGCCAGCAACGGCCATCATCATGGCGGGCAGCCCCTTATCGCAAGTTGCCACACCCATGACTCCCTTCCGAGTCGGCAAAGATCGGGCCAGCCTCCGCAAAGTCATGGCCGCATCGTTCCGGTAGGGCAAACTGTCAAACATCGCCTCCGTACCCTGTGATCGGCCATCACAAGGATCACTGACCGTTGCCGAAAACGGAATGGCCCCCTTGGATTTCATTTCCCGAGCTGCTTCCTGGACCAGCAACCCCACTTCCCAGTGCCCTGTGTGGTAGCCCAGAGCAATCGGACTGCCATCTTCTGCCCGCATGCCCCCCATCGTGCTCATGATCAGAAATTGAGGTCCCAGCAACTCTGATGGCTTCCAGCCCATGCCTGTATTCTGGGTCATGGCAAAAAGATGCCCGCTGGGCCAGTTCCGCAATGCTTCATCGGTCAAAGGCAATTCACCCCGAGGCCCCGGAGCTTTGGTACGAATTTGAAAAATATCAGGTTCCATTCTCTCTGTCATTGGCGAAACTCCGGAAATTGGCAAGCTGTGAGCCGAATTTTCATTATGCCCAACAAAATTGCCTGTTTTCTCACTGCCCACGGATTTGGTCATGCCGCCAGATCCTGTGCGATCCTCAATGCCTCCAGACAGTTTACTCCTGAGTTGGAAGCCAAAATCTTTTCCAACGTTCCGGTATCGTTTTTTGAGGAGACTCTGGAGTTTCCCTTCACGGTTGAGCAACCCTGCGAAAACGATGTCGGTTTGGTCCAAACCACTACATTTCACCATGATGTCGAGGCGACACTCCGGAAGTTGGAAGCCTTTCTTCCTTTTGAAGAACCCTTGTTGGAGGAATTGGCACAACAGATCTCAGATTGCACAAAAGTGTACGCCGACATTTCTCCACTTGGTATTGCTGTGGCGAAGTATGCGGGTTTGCCGGTTGTCTTGTTTGAAAACTTCACCTGGGATTGGATTTATGAGCCTTTCCTTCAGGAACTTCCGGAGTTTGAAAAGCCGATTCAGTTCCTTCGGCACATCTACTCTCAAGTGGATGTTCATGTGCAAAGTGATCCACTTTGTCATTCCCGGCCCAATGTTCACAAAGTGCCTCCCGTCAGTCGTCCTCCCCGCACTTCAAAAGAAGAAATTCGCAGTATTCTCAGCATTCCGGAAGAGCATCAATTGGTTTTGGTTTCCAGAGGTGGAAGTATTGATGATCTCGATTTCCTTTCTGAATTAAAAAAGCACAAGACGACTCAATTTCTTTTCGCAGGTGGTGTCAGCGAAGCCTATCAAGAAGACAATCTTCATTTACTGCCCTTCAGTTCCAATCTCTACCACCCGGATTTGGTTCATGCCGCGGACATCGTCATTGGAAAAGCCGGTTATGGCATGATCTCCGAGACCTATGCCTCCGGTGCACCTTTTGCTTACATCGCCAGGGAAGGCTTTCGGGAATCCGAAGCGCTCCATCATTTCCTCCAGCAAAGCCCCAGCTACTTTTCCATATCGCAGGAAGAGTACCTCTCCGGAGCATGGGTCCGAGATCTGGAATACATTCTGGAGCTTCCCCGAAGCGAACCTCAACCCAGCGGTGCTGAGCAAGCCGCTAGACTGCTAATGACTGGAGGATAATTAGTTGGGCGTAACCTATTTGACTTCTAAACCCACAGATTGTCCTAACACACTACCCGCTCACTATTTTCCATCTTTCCACATGAATCGATTCTTCTTTTATCTA
>CAYSOI010000101.1:0-7036 GCA_964432425.1 uncultured Opitutales bacterium
GAAGACATCTCCAGCATCGTTGAATTCCTCTGCTCCGAGAAGGCAGGATACATTACCGGGCAGGTTTTTTCAGTTGACGGCGGAATGGCCATCTAGGATTTATCGCTCTTTATCAACTCGTCTTAAATTATCATGTCAGACATTGAACAAAAAGTAAAAGAAATCATCGTCGAACAACTCGGAGTCAGCGAAGATGCGGTCACTCCTGAAGCCAGCATCATGGAAGACCTTTCCGCGGATTCATTGGACATCGTAGAGCTCGTTATGCGATTGGAAGAAGACCTCCTCGACGGTGAGCAAATTTCCGAAGAGGACCAGGAAAAGCTGTCCACGGTTGGAAACGTTATCGACTACATCAAGAGTCATTCAAGCTGAGTTCCCTTTTTGGGCAGATTTTTCTTTCTTTTCACCAAGCTTGTTGCCTGCTGAAAAGAGCATGCCATAACTTTCTGTAGCTCAGCAGAACGGCTGAGCACTTGAGCCAAAACTACGGACAAACACATTAATGCCACAAGATCAGACACGTCCACGCATTGTTGTTACCGGGTTGGGGGTTGTCAGTTCCCTCGGGACCGGAGTAGAACCTTTCTGGCAAAATCTTATCGCCGGGAAAAGCGGTATCCGCCGTGTTACCAATTTTGATCCCACTGACTTCACTTGCCAAATCGGAGCGGAAGTTCTGGACTTCGAATCTGGCAAATGGATGGATCCCAAAGAAGCCCGCCGCAATGACCGATACTGTCAGTTTGCCATGGCCGCGGCTAAGCTTGCGATTGATGATTCTGGTGTGGATGTATCCAGTTTTGCTCCAGAACGCTTTGGCATCCTGATCGGCTCCGGTATCGGGGGCATTGATACCATCCAGCAACAAACCCAAAAGCTGATTGAGCGGGGCCCCAGCCGGGTGTCCCCCTTCATGATTCCCTCTCTGATTGCCAACATTGCAGGCGGCGTCGTCGCGATTGAGCTGGGAGCCCGTGGCCCCAACTTTGCCGTGGTCAGTGCTTGTGCGACTGGAACTCATGCCATTGGGGAATCCCTTCGCATCCTGCAAAATGGAGAGGCTGACGTCATGTTGGCCGGAGGAAGTGAAGCAGCCATCACAGAGCTGGGCTTTGCAGGCTTCTGCTCAATGAAGGCCATGAGCACTACCCGCAATGATGACCCGGAAAAAGCCAGTCGTCCTTTTGACTCCGAGCGGGATGGGTTTGTCATGGGAGAAGGTGCAGGAGTGCTCCTTTTAGAAACTTTGGAGCATGCTACTGCCCGTGGGGCCAACATCATTTGCGAGTTATCCGGCTATGCCGCCTCCTGTGATGCCTACCACATCACCTCCCCGGATGTAGAATCCCGTGGTCTGGCCGAGTGTATCGAGAACGCCATCAAAGATGCTGGCATCGAAAAAGAAGAAATCGGTTATATCAACGCCCACGGTACTTCGACTCCCTACAACGACAAATTTGAAACCAATGCCGTCAAAAAGGTTTTCGGTGAGCATGCGTACAAACTCAAGATGAGTTCCACCAAGTCCATGACCGGCCACCTTCTCGGCGCCGCAGGAGCCATCGAAGCCGCAGCCTGCTGCAAAGTCCTTACCTCCGGTACCGCACCTCCAACTATCAATTACGAGAACCCGGACCCCGATTGCGACCTCGATTACGTCCCCAATGAAGCCCAACCTTGTGACACCGACTACGTCATGAGCAACAACTCCGGCTTCGGCGGACAAAATGCCTCTTTGATCTTCAAGAAGACCTAAGGAAGTGTTTTCTTTCTAAATGGACCTGGAATTCAATGGTTCTGAACATTCCCATGAGACTCAATTAGGGACTGGGCTGAATCGTCGCATCTGCCAGTAGATCCATTTGCTGTTTAGAATCAGGCCCGTAACAGTGAGGATCAGACTGTAGTAGAGGTGTGGGGACAGGGTGGTGAAGTCTTGGGAGAGCATAGCCACTCGGAGTGACAGGATGACCCCGGGAATACTTTCTCCGCCCAATAACCAGCCCTGCTGTCTACAGGTTTCCATAATGATGGAGGGAAAGGTGAGGAACGCCAGGTAGATCGAGCCACCCGTCCAGGTGGAGCTTCCTTTCAAGACATAGTGTTGGATCGCTCTGGCAATTAATCCAAAACTGAAGCAATACATTACAAATATCCCCATGCCCAAACTCAGATACAGCAGAGCATCGATCTCAACTGTGGGATACTGGTTCCTCCCTTTCCACATGTAAGCAAAGGCAATCAACATGGCACTGGAGGTAAGCCACAGTCCGAGTATCCACAGCATCCCTGGAAACCGTCCTTTGAAGAAGGGGAATATCAGGATGCGTTTATATAACGGGGGAGGGAGTTCCCGTCGGATCCGTGTTCCCAGAAGCCTGTCTTTCCCACAGAGGATAATCAGTATCCCGATTTTGACGACCAATGCATTCAAATAAATGGCATGATTCAAGTATGCGAAATCGTTACCTATCCATGAAAATACGGCGATCTCTACATTGAAAAGGAGGATCATCAGGGTGGTATATCTTCTGAAGGGCAAAGTTCGGTTTAACGCCGAAGGCATGAGAAACGCCTTTGCCCAATAGTAGAAAAAGCCGACCAATAGGGCCGTTGAAAATGGATAAGCTGAAAGCCGTATCCATGTAGGCCAATTCTTCATCTCAGGAAGAGCTGCATAGATTGGGGCTTCCTGCGGAACATCCAGATAACGGGGCACAAAGAGCAGTGCCAACACTGCACAGGCACAAACTATGGTTTTGGCGGAGACCGACAGGGGACTCAAACCAAGGGTGATGGCACCAGTGGTCAGAAGAAGACTGGCGATAAAGGAAGACTCCAGCTTTAGGAAAATCGTGTGGAGATCAATTCCATGGAATAAGTTGGTGGCGACAATGAATGGTGAAGCGACCAGGAAAAACAGTAGGATGATATGCAGAGCATTCAAAAACTTGCCGCGTACAATTTCTCCTGCTGTCAATTCACTGATCAACACCAGTTCTCTTTGTCGGGAGATTTCTTCTCCAAGCAACCTGGCAAAAAAGTAAACCGGGATAAACAGGGTAGAGGTCAGGGTAATGATTCTGGAGATCGAGTAAAAGACTACATTCCCAAGGTACATGTTGGGATTGTAGTAAACGATAAAGCAAGTGGTGACATAGAACACGCACAATAGGAGCAGCACAATTCCTACAATGTACGGATTCCTGGTTGCCTGAGTGTATTCCTTATGCCAAATCGGGTTGGCAGTTCGATGGGAACTGTCCGCTTGAATTTGGGATTCCTGCAACGTCGAAACCAATCTTTCTCCAATTTGTCGGATGGCGGACGCACGGGAATCTCCAGAAGTTGAAGGATCCTCTGATGGCGTAGAATTGTAGGCTCTTCGTTTTCTCGTTTTTCTCCTTTGGGGTCTGGGTGTCATCGAAAAACGCAACAAGGGTTGAGGCCCCATGGAAGCGATTTTCTGGATCAAATGAGTCCCATGTAGAGTGAGGACTTTGTATGTGAAACACCAGAGCAGTATGTATAGTCCTGCTTTCCACACAAACCCACTTTCCCACGGTGTCTCCAGCATGCTTGAAAAGGCGTCTCCTTGGATGAGGTCAGAAATTCTGGATAGACAGGTTAACAGAGTGGTGGTGCCCACGGCTGCGCTGATTGCGATTTTCGGGACAATGTCCCAGCTTTGTAAACCCAGAATGATGGCACCAATGGCCAGAAGCATATTGAGGGAGAAAAGAAAAAGGAGCATCAGTAGAATACTGGGAAAATCGACTCCACGCAACAGGTAGCTCATACACACAAAAGGTAAGGACGTGGCGTAAAACAGAAGGGCGAGGTGCATGACGCTGAGACTTTTTCCTGCCATGATCTGTTTCGGCGACATCGATGTGATGTAAAACAAGTCCGCCTCACTATCCATGCGTTCGGCAAAAGTCCTACAGAAGCAATAAACCGGGATGAAGATGAAGGACACGGCCATCAGAAGAAGACTCACGGCTTCAAACAAAGGCTGCCCTGTATGACTGTTCTGAAATCCATCCCTTTCTCCAATGAATAGGGTAATCGCGGAGATTGCATAAAATCCCAGGATAATTAGAACCAGTAGCCCTGGAACGATTCTGCTGCGGGCTGCCTGGCGAAGATCCTTTACCCATACAGGATTTGCCTCGAAGTCGGTCACCCTTCCAAGCCAATCCGGAACTCTGATTTTGGAGATCACTGCGGACTGCCCTGTTCCGGTTATTGCACCTTGCCTTCGGTGACGTTCAGGAAGATGTCTTCCAGAGTGATCTTGGTCTGGTGGAATTCCGTAATGCGATTTCCCGTCGCAAGGAGATGGCACAACAGCTCATGGGCTTGTTGCTCGCCACCTTCAATTTCAACATAGACATCCTTTTTCCGGATTCGTGGGTGGTTTACCAATGGAGATTTTGCCAGGTTCTTTAATAGCAATTCCTTCGAATCCAGACTGCGGATGGTGTAAGCCAGCTTGGAGGATTGTTTGGCCAATAAGGCATCGGTTTTTCCTGATTCCAGAATTCTTCCTTTCTCTATGAACACTGCCCCGTGACAGATTTCCGTCAGCTCGGAAAGAATGTGAGAGCTGATGAAGATGGCTTTGCCCTGTTCTGCCAGAATCAACAACAATTCACGCAGTTCAATCCGAGCCCTTGGGTCTAAGCCTGCGGCGGGTTCATCAAGAATGAGAACCTGTGGATCGCTCACCAGAGCTCTGGCAAGGCTCACTCTTTGCTTCATCCCTTTGGAAAGTGCACGGAGTTGTTTCTCCCGAATCCCGGAGATGTTGGTAAACTCTTCCACCCCTTGGACTGCCAGTTTTCGACCGGAACCTTTGAGGCCATAAGCTCGTGCAAAGAAATCCACATAGTCGTGTACCGTGGTGTCCCGGTAAGGGCGAAGTTCATCTGGAACAAACCCGATCAATTTCCTGGCTTGGTCGGGGTATTGAACAACGGAAACTCCATCCAGGAAAACATCCCCATAAGTTGGTTCATCCAGGGTGGCCATGATCCGCATGGTCGTCGTCTTGCCAGCTCCATTCGGGCCTACAAAACCAAAAATTTGTCCTCCCTCAAATGTGAAAGACACATCATTGACGGCCACGGTAGATCCAAAAAGCCTCCGGAGTCTGCGTACTTCTACAATCATTGCCCCGCCTCCTCGAAAATGCCAATGATGTGGCCCACATGAATGTGTTTGGATTTCTTGAAACTCAAAGGGTTTTCCAGAAATGGTGAAGGGTCTTCCATGGATGCCCAGTAGGTGTTGAGAGGGATTTCACTTGGGTTTGGCCCGGAATACTCCCGCAAATCTTCCTGGCTTATGTTGGCCCTCAACAAATCTTGAAGGTCACCGGCCTGTTCCAGTTCCACTTGTCCCAGTAATTTTAAGTCTACTTGGCTGCCTGCAGGAATTTTTCTGGCGGAGTAGACCTTCCCTTCCGGGCTACAAGCCAACAGGCTGTTCAAGTCGACTCCCAGTTCATTGAGTACTCTCGGTTCGGTGGCATTCCAGTTGATCGACAGACGTTCTTTTCTGTGCTCTACTTTTCTGACGGCAAAAAAAGTAGGGATTCTGGAAGGTACCCACTTCCCGGTGAACCATTGCTCCCCATTCTCTTGCCACTCAATTCGACGGTTGGAACCGCTGTCGGAAGTTCTCCAGTTAATGAGCGGCGTGACCTCGGAGTTTCCACTGAATTCAAGTCTGGGTAGGGATGTCGGGGAGTACGTGGCAATCCCACCAATGGTTAGAGCCTCCTGAGAGCCCTGATTGAGCAGGGTGACTGAATCTGTGCGTATGGTTGATTGGATGCCTTCACCCAGAAACGCCACGATGAATATAATCCCGCTGGTTCCTAGAGCAATCGCCGGAAGGGTCCAAAGAAACCAAGTCCTTTTATTGAGGTGATTCAAAACCATCAGGTTTACCGGCCCTGCCAGGATAATGAAAAGAGTTAGCATGGTGATGACGAAGAGCACTGGTGCCTTGGCATCTTCAATGATCCTGAAGCATTGATTGTATCCAGGTGCCTCCTCGGTCTCCTCTCCAAATAACTCACTTTCCCCCTGATGTATCTTGGCCACCCCTAAGGCCAGTCCACCCAGTAGAGGCATGCCGCCCTCCGCTTTGTGGAGTAATGAATTCGCCAATGAGGTTTGCAGAAATTCCGTGGATATTTGTGCTGGAGTAGTGTTGTTGGCGGTTTCGGGCCGAGTGATCCAATCCAACCGGCCCAAACCGATGTGCAGGTGCTTCCCATCATTTCCCATCGACCATCCCTTTAAGTCTTCTGGCCTTCCTCCAACTATGTTCAGGTTACCTCCTGCAATGGCCCAATGGCGAAGAGCTTGTTGGACTCCAGGAATTGCCCGTGACCACTCGTCCCCAGAAATCGAGATGGCGTTGTATCCGCTGTACGCCAACCAGTTTACAGGCCAATTTTCGATTTCATTCTCATCCGTCACAAAATCCGCATGCATAAAGTTTTCTCCACCTTCACCAGCCGCGGCCAGCATCTCGGCTTTGTAAGTATCTTCCAACTGAGTCTGGTTCTGGCTCCGAGCCAGTAAGATGGACTTTCTGTGTAAGTACCCGGTATTTCGAAAATTCTCAATTCGAGCTTCCCATCCTGATTCGATGATTCCTTTTTGGTCTCCACATTCAATCGTGACTTCATTACTCAAACTGGAGAGGGGCACCGGAGGTTGATAGACAACCACGGAATGCATTCCAGGAGGGGCCTTGAAGGTCTGCGTCAGAGCGTTGATCTTGAAGGGTTCATATTCAGGGATACCCGGGAGGGTGAAGGTAATGTTCTGCTCTTCGGAACCATAATTATTGACCGTAAAAACATGAGGCGTGTAGCCATGTTGCAGTTGATCCCCTCTGGGGTGGGATTCAACCAGCACCTCGAGATCTTCAAATTCGATTGAATGGATCTCCGCCCTCATGATCTGGCAAAGGCATAGCCAGATACAGGATAGAATGAGGGTTTGGGCGACAG
>CAYSOI010000101.1:7136-9478 GCA_964432425.1 uncultured Opitutales bacterium
GCACGTTCGTCCGACGGAGTCCTTGGAATGCGGCAGCCTGCTGCCGCTTTGGGGTCAGATAGCCCTGCTGTCTGACTAGGCGGTGCCTAACTTGGCTTTCAGGGCGGAGAGTTTGTCGTTTACCTGGGAGCTGGTGGTGGTTTCGCCCAGGCCTTCGAATTCTTTTTCGAGGGAATCGACGCCGGAGGTGTCGCCTGCCAATTCCTGGGCGGCTTCGGCCTCGAGAGACTGGCGTTCGGCTTTGGCTTTCATGCGGGCCATGAGATCATCGGCACTGCGGCGACCAGAGGAGATTTTGGCTTTGGCTTCGTAGATGTCCTTTTTGACCTTGGCGGCTTTGCTTTGGGCGATGATGAAGTCTTTGTTGCGTTTGTATTCGGCCAGTTGGTCGTTCATGCCCTGAAGTTCCTTTTTGAGTTCGTCGACGGCGGATTTCTGGCTTTGCCATTGAGATTCCAGGGGGCCGACTTTGCCTTCGTGTTCGGAGGCACGTTCGAGGGCTTTGACGGCGAGGTCTTCTTTGCCTGCACGGAGGGCCATTTCGGCTTTTTGTTCCCAGGTTTTCTGTTCGTTGCGTTCTTTTTCCAGGAGGGCTTTGGCCTGACGTTCTGTAGCGATGCAACTCTGGATGGATTTCTTGGCGTCGCCGATTTGTTTCTCTTTGTCGCGGATGGCTTGGTCCAGCATCAGCTCCGGGTTTTCGAGTTTATCGACGACTTTGTTTGCGGCAGCTTGGCCGACTTTGAAGATACGTGAAAAAATGCTCATGGGGGGATGTTCCTTGTTCTTTGTGCTTGGTTCTTTGTTATGTCAGCAATTAGCGATTGGCTTTTTAGGAGGCTATTAATGTTTCGGCTCGGTCTACGGCGAGTTCCAGGGCGTCGAAGACTCCGAGGAGTTCGTGGTCGTTGAGGCTGCGGGTTTGGCGGCTTTCGAGAAGAACGAGGCGGGGGTCTTCGGGGTTGGTGTTGTTGATGCCGAAGCTGACGGGCAGGATTTCGGTATTGAGGTCGAGGAGTTTGAATTGGAGGTTCTCAACTTCAAAATCGTTGAGGTGTCCGAGGTCGACTTCAAAGAAGAGGGTGTCTTGATC
The DNA here is from genome assembly GCA_964432425.1 of uncultured Opitutales bacterium. GTDB lineage: Bacteria > Verrucomicrobiota > Verrucomicrobiia > Opitutales > JABJCN01 > JAYPDO01. Next base: position 8,230 of record CAYSOI010000101.1, read on the forward strand.
CACTTTCAGGAATACGGGCATTTCGTCTTCCCGTGTGACGCAGTAGATGTCGTTGCCGAGGTCTTCGACTGCGAAGTTGTTGTTGAGGAGGAAGTGGGTGAGTTCTTCCTGACTTTCGGTTTTGATAATGATTTCGTTCATGAGTGGATTTGGATGAAAGGGTTTTTAAGGGATGGTGATCAGGAGGCAATCTCTTGTTCAATGGCAGCAAAGTCTTGCCGATGACCCGCTAGAAAGATGAGGCTGTCGCCGGTTTGTAAAGTGGTGGATTTGTCCGGGTTGAGTCGGTGTTGGCCGTCGCGGATGAGTCCGATGATTTGGAGGTTGGCCGGATGTTGGAGAGCAGAAATCTGGAGTTGTTGGAAGTTTTTGCCAGTGGTTTGGGCGGGGTGAACGTAGAGTTGGCTGCCTTCCCTGGAGGTGATGAGTTGTGATAGGGTGGAGTGGATGCCTGGATGAAGAAATTCCTGCACGATCATGCTTTCGTTGATGCCTTGAGAGACGATGATCCCGTCCGTATCTGCCCGTTGGAGCATGCGGAGGTTTTTGGAGCTGACGAGTTCCACAACGGTTTTGATGGGTTGCTGGATCTCTTTTTCGATCAGTTCGATAATGGAGCCGATGGCATAGGTCCGGGCATCGGAGTTGGGGTCGCCATCTTTTTGCGGTAAGATGAACACGCCGGCACATTCCTGGATGTTGGCTTGTTGAAGAGTCGATTCGAGGTAGGGGGCTCCTTTGACAAACAGGACTTCGCGTTTGCGGAGTTCTTCGGGGATTTCCTCCAGGGCATCGCTGATGACGACCACGGGCTTGTCTTTGGTGAGGGGGGCACCCTGGAGTTCATCAAGGATCTGCAGGATTTTTTCCGTACTGGGGCAGTTGCAGATGAGAATGTGCTGCTGGAGTTTGATGTTCATGGTGCCTTTTCTTTTGCTGTTGAGAGAGTCGAGCAGGGATTCAGTGAGGATGGCAAGCAAGTAGCCGAGGAGTCCAATGCCTACGATGAAGCAGGGGTAGGCGACGAGAAATCTTCCTATGGCAGAGGTCGGGTAGAAGTCGCCGTAGCCTACAGTGGTCATGGTGACAATGGCCCACCAGAGGGAATCGCTGAAGGTCAGTTCCGAGTTGTAGGGTTTTTCGGCAAAGTAATAACCGGCTCCAAAGATGAGGTTGAGGACGGCAACAATGACCAGAACTTTGGTCAATTTGACTCTTGTGGAGTCGTTATTGGCGAGGAAGCGTCTGA
>CAYSOI010000101.1:9578-11226 GCA_964432425.1 uncultured Opitutales bacterium
GGGTCGATGTCCTGATAGTCGGCTACCCCGACCCGGAGGTCGTCCCAGCAATCCTGATCGAGATATTCCCGCCAATCGGTTTCGCTCTCGAAGTCATGATACCTGGCAAAGGCGAAGGTCCCGGATTCCAGATCCACTGCGGAGTAGATATCAAAGTTGGTCAGGTAATCCCGGTAACGTTGTTTGAATTTTTCCAGAAGCTGCTTTCCTTTGGTGGAAGGCACATAGGCACTTTGGTCTAGGATTTCCACGTATTCATGTGTCAGCAACCATTCCAGAACCGGCTCCAGGTCTTCATCATTGCCTTCGAGGATGATGGGAAAACTGGTGGGAGTGCTGACCATGTGGTCGAGCAGGTAGATTCCCGCAAATTGCTCCCTCTGGTCGGGTTTCAGCTGATAATAATCGTCCTGGGACATGAAAATGCGGCAATCCCTTAAAACAATGTACCCAGGATCAATGCGATGGTGATGGCGGAGGTGCCTTCAATGAGAGCGGCTCCCCAGTTGCGGTCCTGGGAGATTTCATCGTTGAGTTTGGCGTGGGGGAGCAAAAGGCGATCCGTGCAGAATCGGCAAAGGGGCATCAGGATGGCGGCAATGAGGAACCACACAATCAGGCCAATCAAGGACTCATGCTTGAGGATGAAGCTCGACAGCAGCATTCCGATCGCCACCAGGGTCAGGCCAAAACCGATGCCTGCGGCCGCATTGTCTTTTTCAATTTCTGCATGGAGGTCGTAGGGGGTGATTTTCTGGTAGATCCATGCGAAGGCAATGAAGGCAATCTGCCCGATCAGGAAATAAGCAAATGTGACCAGTATGTCCTGCGACAGGTTTTCGGAGCTTTTTCCAAAAGTGGCAGCCTGAATGATCAGCGCTGTACCGACATAACTCCCTGCCTGAACAATGCCGGTCCCCACATTCTGGTCGCGGATCAGCTCTTTCATGTTGCCGAATTTGGGGAGAATCAGGCAGTCATTGGCCACTCTTGCAAATTGGAGCAGGGCAATGCCGAAAAGAGCCCAGAGGGCACTTTGCATGAGGTCGATTTGATAAAGTTGATCGCCGCTTTTGGCCAGTTCCGGGTCGATGTCCTGCCGGAGTACGCCCCAGATCAGAATCCCGGTTGCCAGCAGGTATCCACTGAAGGAGACCGCAATGGCCTTGTTGTCCTTCTTGGTCAGCTCATCGGCCAGGTCATAGGGGGTGGTCAGATCGTTGAGGGTCTTGGCAACCCAGAGCATTGCAATCCCGATGGCCAGGAAGGTTAGGGGATAAGCATCAAAGATCAGAGGGATGTGAGAAGGGTCGAAAAGCTCTTTAAAGTTCATGATTGGTCAGTGGTTACGAATTATTCAATGCAGAGGATGATTTTGAAACTCATTTGCCGCCGCTGCGGAAGCTGGAACCGCCGCCAAAGGAGCTTCTGCGGACGCTGGGTGAAGAGGAGGGCTTGCGGTAAGAACTGGAGGTGGAGGCGGTTTTGGTGGAGCTGGGCCTGCCAAAGCCACCGGTACGGACTTGTTTGGATGGGTTCTGCTTCTGGAAACTTTTCTGGGCGGCCGTTGGGTTTTTCAGCGGGGCCTTGATACTTTTGGCCGTTTTGGTGGCGTTGGGAGAAGTGGGCTTGCTGGTGAGGGTAGAAG
>CAYSOI010000102.1:0-4550 GCA_964432425.1 uncultured Opitutales bacterium
GATAAACCTACGGCAATGCCTTCGGCTCCTTGAGCCAGAAGAAGGGGAAATTTTACCGGGAGCGTGATGGGTTCCTTGTTCCGCCCATCATAGGAGGTGGTCCATTCGGTGGTCTTGGGATTAAAGAGAACTTCCTGAGCAAAGGGAGTGAGACGTGCCTCGATATAACGAGGGGCGGCGGCATTGTCTCCGGTCAGAATGTTGCCCCAGTTTCCCTGGGTATCAATGAGGAGATCCTTCTGGCCGATCTGCACCATGGCATCCCCAATGGCGGCATCCCCGTGGGGGTGATACTGCATGGTGTGCCCAATGATGTTGGCGACCTTGTTGTAGCGGCCGTCCTCCTTTTCCCGCATGGAATGGAGGATCCGGCGTTGCACGGGTTTGAGACCATCCTTGATGTGCGGAACAGCTCGTTCGAGAATGACGTAGGATGCGTATTCCAGAAACCAGTTGCCGTACATACGGCCCACATGCATGGAGTCGTCATCCGTCTGATCTCCCGGCTCCAGATAAGGAGCGGGAGCAAACGGTTCCGGTTGGGCATGTGTAGTGCCCTCGTCACCATCAGTCGTAAGATCCGTTTCTTCCTTGGGAGAATCTTCGCTGTTTTCGTTTTCGGGAGGCTGTGAGTCAGTTTCGTCCATTATCAGGCAAGATCAAACTCCTATTGATGATTCGTTGGTGGAAGTGGTTGGTTGGTCAAATTCCTCAGATTTTGCGTAGCTCAATTGGATTCCTTCATTAGCTGCCATCTCTTCGACTGCTTGATGAGCTTGCTCCATATACTTCGTGACTGAGCCACCGCACTCCTCGGCCAGAGCAGCCTGGATGCGGTACTTTTCTTTAAGGATTTCAGATTCGAACATAATTAGTCTTTCTCTTTAAAAAGTTCCAGTGGGGTTACTATTTCTGGAGTACCGAGCCCCAAGCGTACATTGATGACACGAATGTGCTTTTTCTTATTGGCATTTGCCAAGTGATTGCAGTTCCAGGTAAGCAAGTATTCCAGTCCATAAAAACTGGCGTAGGCCAAGTGAAACGCATCTCCAATCAATGAATTGGGCATCACTTTATTCTGAATATAGAATTCAGCAGTATTCGCAATTGCCGGGACGGATTCCAGCATCGCAATTTGAGACGTGAACTGAACCACTTTTTGACGATTTGGATATTCTCCCAGGGAAACTTCACGAAGGACTTCCTCGGAAATGTATAATCCATATTCTTGAGACATTTCATCCCACCAATCTCTGGTAATGTCAGAAAATAGGCGTAAACTATCCCGTTCCTCAAAATAGTAGCTAGGTATTGTAGAATCCAGGTATACCCGTTCCTTCATCATGCTGCTCCCCATTTATGCAATGGCCTTTTCCTGGGGTAATTCCTGAAGGTTTTCAGAAGTTTCAGCTTTGAGTTCAGTAGTTTTGGTGGGGTCGGGTTCTTCGTCGAGTTCGATACGAAGGTTTTCAATGATAAAGTCCTGCCGGTCCGGAGTGTTTTTGCCCATGTAGAATTTAAGCATGTCCTTGATGGTGGCCTTGGACTTGATGGTCACTGGATCAAGCCGCATTTCGTCGCCGATAAAGTGGATGAACTCATCCGGGGAGATTTCACCGAGGCCTTTGAATCGGGTAATTTCAGCTTTGGCTCCGAGGTCCCGAATGGCATGAAAGCGTTCTTCATCCGTGTAGCAGTAGCGGGTTTCCTTTTTGTTGCGGACCCGGAAGAGCGGAGTCTGGAGAATGTAGAGGTGCTGCTCACGAATCAGTTCCGGGAAGAACTGCAGAAAGAAGGTAATCAGGAGCAGGCGAATGTGCATGCCGTCCACGTCGGCATCTGTGGCGATGACGATGTTGTTGTAGCGCAGGTTTTCCAAGTCCTCTTCAATATTGAGGGCATGTTGGATCAAGTTGAACTCCTCGTTTTCGTACACCACCTTCTTTGTCAGACCAAAACAATTGAGAGGCTTCCCTTTCAGACTGAAGACCGCCTGGGTATTGACATTGCGGCATTTGGTGATCGAGCCACTGGCGGAGTCCCCTTCGGTGATGAAGAGCGTGGTGTCGAAACGTTCCTTGTGCTTCGAATCGAGGTGTACGCGGCAATCCCGTAGTTTGCGGTTGTGAATCTTGGCTTTTTTGGCCCGGTCTCGGGCTAGCTTCTTGATACCTTTGAGCTCCTTGCGTTCCCGTTCCGCCTGCTGAATGCGGGAAAGCATGGGGTCGGCCACTTCTGCGTGTTTGTGCAAAAAGTTGTCGAGCTTCTCCTTGAGGAATCCATGGACAAAATTCCGGACCGTGGGCCCGTCTGGAGCGATGGCCAGGGAGCCGAGCTTGGTCTTGGTTTGAGATTCAAAAACCGGTTCCTCAACCTTAATACTGATGGCAGCCACCAACCCGTTTCGCACATCAACGGCTTCGAAGTTTTTCTTGTAAAATTCCCGAATGGTCTTGGCGATCCCTTCACGGAAAGCGGCCTGATGGGTACCACCTTGGGTTGTGTGCTGACCATTGACGAAGGAGTAGTAATCTTCTCCCGACTCGTCCGTGTGAGTGAAAGCAATTTCAATGTCTTTGTCGGACAAGTGAACAATCGGATAGCGAAATTCTTCTTCACCGAGCACTTCCTCCAGCAAATCCTTGAGACCATGCTTGGAACGGAACTTTCTTCCATTGAACCGAATGGTTAAACCTGGATTCAGGTAGCAATAATACCGGAGCATTTTCTCAATGTGCTTTTCCCGGTAGCGAAAGTTGGGAAAAAGAGAATTGTCCGGATGGAATGTAACGCGGGTCCCGTTCTCCTCCGTAGTGGAACGGTTCTTCTTGTCCTCCGAAGTTGTCAGCCCCAGTTCGAAATCAATTTTGCGGGTTTCTCCATCCCGAAAAGCTTCAATACGGAAACTGGTGGAAAGTGCATTCACCGCCTTGATACCGACACCATTTAACCCCACAGACTTTTTGAAGGCTTCGGAATCGTATTTTGCCCCGGTATTGATCTTGGCAGCACAGTCCATGAGTTTGCCGAGCGGTATGCCACGACCAAAGTCCCGAACACTGAGTGTACCGTCTGGAGTCAGGGAAATGTCTATCTGCTTCCCGTATCCCATCGCAAACTCATCAATACAGTTGTCGAGGACTTCTTTAATTAAAATGTAAATGCCGTCATCGTCAGCAGATCCGTCTCCAAGTTTGCCGATATACATACCGGGTCTCAGACGAATGTGCTCTCTCCAATCCAGCGATTTTATACTACTCTCATCATACTTAGGCTCCATGCGGATTACCATTTGATAAAAACCAAAAAGAAACTCAATGGAAAAGTTTCCATCCTGAATCTTCGGAGAAAATATTCTTGTACTACAGATGCACACGGATGGACACAGATTCTCAATGATTGGCTGCAAAGAAAATTTCGCAGAAGAAGTACTGCATCGGCCTAGTTCCACCATCAAGTGAGCGTTTCCGGATGACGGGCTGAGAATCCATCCCACACACACTCTTCACAAAAGAATTGCACATAAACCGTAACTTTACACTTTATGGTTTATTACATGAACTGGACCCGATTGACAGAAAAGAAAAATCAACTGGATCGCTTTCGACCTCTTCCTAGTGCCCTGGTAAACAACCTGGAGGATTGGTTCCGAGTGGAGTTGACTTACACCAGTAATGCTTTGGAGGGCAATACTCTGACAAGAAGGGAAACAGCTTTGGTCGTGGAAAAAGGTCTGACGGTGGGCGGAAAGCTCCTGAGTGAACACCTGGAAGCAGCGAACCATGCCCAAGCCCTGGATTGGGTATCTGCTCAAATTGACCGCACTCCATCTGACCTCAATGAAAGAGATCTTCTACACATCCACAGTTTCATTTTGAAAGGCATTGATGATGCCAACGCAGGACATTACCGAAGTGTTCCGGTTCGGATTGCCGGATCACCAGTAATCCTCCCCAATCACAGGAAAGTCCCGGACCTGATGACCGCATTTATGAAGTGGCTACGTACAGAGAGGAATCTCCACCCTGCCCTGCTTGCTGCAGATGTTCATTACAAACTGGTAACCATTCATCCGTTCACTGATGGCAATGGCCGTACGGCCCGTTTGTTGATGAATCTTCTGTTGCTGATGGCAGGTTATCCGGCCGCCATCATCCGCAAACGTGATCGCCTGGCATACATTGCGTCCCTGGAGAAAGCCCAAATGGGAGGTTCTAAAGATGACTTCTACCGACTGATCCACAAAGCCATCGAACGATCACTGGACATTTACCTGAAAGCGGCCCAAGGCCAAACTTGGGGTGAACAAAAGGAACATACACTCCTCAAAATCGGAGAACTTTCAAAAAAGACCGGTGAAGCCAATTCCACCCTACGCTACTGGACTCAGGAAGGTTTACTGGAGGTTGCCGAAATCACACCTGCCGGATATCAGATGTATTCCCATGAGATGGTCGAAAAAGTTCGTAGGATTCAGAAATTGAAAAAGGAACGATACACCTTGAAGGAAATTCAAGGGAAGCTGGTCAACGAAGGAAAGGTATGATTCG
>CAYSOI010000102.1:4650-11221 GCA_964432425.1 uncultured Opitutales bacterium
ATTTCTCCATGCAAATCCGGATGGGCGGCGACGATGGAGTTGCCGGTAACGGGGTTGCCGCCATGCCAGTCGGTGATTTGGCCACCGGCTCCGCGGATGATGGGAATGAGGGAGAGGAGGTCCCACTTTTCGATAATGGGGTCGACCATGATGTCGGCTTTTCCAGCGGCGAGGAGGAGATAGCCGTAGCAGTCGCCCCAGGTACGATAAAGGCGAACTGTTGAGGTCAGGGCGGCCCAGCCGGCGGCATTGTGGAGTTGGGCGGGTTCGAGCGGGTCAGTGGTCAGCAAGGTGGCTTGTTCGAGGGAGGAGGGCTTGCGGATCTGAACTGGTTTTCCGTTAAAACGGGTGATTTCGCCATCCCCGATCACTCGTTGATCGAGAACCGGCTGATCGATGGCTCCGAGGATGGGTTGCCCTTCTTTTAATAAAGCGACGAGAGTGCCAAACAAGGGAACCCCAGCGACAAAGGATTTGGTACCATCAATCGGGTCCAGAACCCAGACGAATTCAGCATCGCCATTCTCGGTCCCAAATTCTTCGCCGATGATGCCATGGGAAGGAAAGGCTTCGTTGATTTTCTCACGAAGCACTCGTTCAGTTTCCCGATCAGCCAGAGTTACGGGCGTATCATCCGCCTTGGTTTCTACAGACAATTCCGAGTCTTCGTAGTAGGGAAAAATGATCTCTCGGGAGAGATCCAACAATTCATGAAAAAATTTATGAAAATCCTGCATGGTCAACTTATATCAAATCCTTGAATTCTTGAGGGGTGAGCCCGGCATCTTTCGCAATTTTACCCATACATAGTGAAAGAGTTGATGGGATTATGTCTTGGGATTATACATTCACTTCACACTTATGTACTTGAGTGTTAAAACGTTTCTGTACTTCTGGCAGGGCATCAAGGTATTCAGAAATGGCAATTCGTATGTTTTCCAAGGCTTCCTCTTTGGACTCTCCTTGGCTGGCACATCCTGGGAGATCATCACACCAGACAGCAAAACCTTCCTCTGACTCAACAATGGTGACGTTATAATTCATTTATTGAAAAATCTAACTGAGGCCTGATATGGAGCAACTTTGAAATTTGCTCCAAAGGAAATTGATAGTTCTTGCGAATTTAGGTTTCGTTCCGATAAAGAGATGCAATGACGATGCACCCTGAAACCAACTGGAAATCTGTCCCTATCAATGTCATGGACTTTGAGGGGAATCGGGGTGCTGGAGTGGTGGAATTCGGGGTGGCGACGGTTTTGGATGGGGAAATTGTGGAAGCACGGTCGGAGTATTGTCGGCCCAAGGGCAGAATCCCACGAAGGGAACAGGAGTTGCATGGGATTACCAATGAAGATGTGGCCGATGCGGCTCCTTTGGAGGAGCATTGGAGCTACTTTGCTGAACTTCGGGAAAACGGCCCCCTTGGAGCTCACCATGCATCGGTGGAGGAAGGTTTGCTCAAGCAACAGTGGTCACACCCGAGATGGGCTCCGGACTTTTTGAATTCCGGGCAAACCGTTGCTGAATGGGGGCCATGGGTGGACACGAAGGAGCTGTATTCCGTGCTCTTCCCTTCCCTGCCCAGTTTTTCTCTGGGGAAGCTGATCGATACCTTTGACCTGCTCGAAGAGGTGGAAGTGCTAGGGGAAAAGTTTTGTCCGCCGGAAAGACGTCAATTTCACGCGGCTCTATATGATGCGATTGCCTCGGCAGTACTGCTGAGACATCTGGAGAGTTACCCCGAGATCGCTCCTCGAATGAGTCTGGGGTGGCTGCTGGTGCAAAGCCTTTCTGGAGCCGCCAAAAAACAAGCAGTTCAGCAGGAGGAATTGTTCTAAAAAGAAAAGGTCCCATAAGTCATTGCGACCTATAGGACCTTTCCTGGTTATAAACTTAAATTAAGAGGGTTCGCTAGAGTCTTCAGACTCGGCATCTCCGGTGTCTTCTTCACCTTCTGAGCCTTCTTCTGCAGCAGCTTCAGGCTCTTCGGAAGCAGACTCTTCAGAGGCCTCGCCTTGCCGTTCAGTTTCGGCAGGCGTTTCTGAATTTTCGGTAATTTCTCGGGATTCTGAATCCGTTCCTTCTGCGTCCTCATCAAGATCTTCATCCTTGATATCGAGGACTCTGGAAATACCGATCAATCGGTCTCCTTCACGAAGATTAATAAGGCGAACACCTTGTGTGGTACGGCCGATTACCCGGATGTCTTTGACCGGGGAACGAACGGCTTGTCCAGACTTGGTGAACATCATGATTTCGTCATCATCCGAGACATTCAATGCACCAGCAACAGCACGGGTCTTCATGGCAATAATACCAGTTCCTCCACGCTTCTGGAGACGGTAATCATCAAAGACGGAGCGTTTGCCCTGACCATTGGTTCCAGCGACCAAAAGGGTACATTCCGGGTCAACCACTTCCATGGCTTTCACTTCGTCTCTACCTTTGAAGCGGATACCAATCACACCACGAGTGGCACGACCTTGTTTACGAAGATCATCTTCGTGGAATCGGACAGACTGACCAGAACGTGTGACCAGGATCAAGTGGTCGTCTCCGGTAGTACGACGGACGGTGAGAAGTTCGTCATCTTCGTCGATATTGATACCAATGGTTCCGGCTTTGCGGAAGTTTTTGTAGTCGAAGAGGGAGGTCTTTTTGACCACACCTTTTTTGGTACAGAAGACGAGACGTGTACCGTCTTCTTCAAAGGCCTCAACGCAGATCATGGCGGCGATCTTCTCCCCTTTCTGGATTTCCAGAATGTTGTTGATCGCACGGCCTTTGGAGATCCGGCTGCCTTCTGGAATATCGTAGACTTTCTGCACGTAGAGACGTCCGTTGTTCATGAAGAACAGAATGAAGTCGTGGGTCGAAGCACTGAAGATGTGTTCAATGAAATCATCTTCGTACTGGCCCGCACCTTTTACGCCGACACCTCCACGTTTCTGGGCCTTAAACTCATCCAGTGAAGTTCGTTTGATGAAGTTCTTATGGGTGACGGTGATGAGGCAGGCTTCACGTGGAATCAAGTCTTCCATGCTGAGGTTGTCGTGCTCGGAAATACCTGAACGACGAGCGGTTCCGTACTTTTCCTGAACGGCACGAAGCTCTGTCTTGATTACGCCAAGGAGCTCACCTTCGTTCTCAAGAATTTCACGAAGTCGGGCGATCCGTTTTTGGAGTTCATCGTACTCTTCCTGGATCTTGGCACGTTCCATGCCAGTAAGTTGATACAGGCGAAGGTCGAGGATGGCATTGGTCTGACGTTCGGAGAACGGGAAGGTCTCCATGAGACGATTCTTCGCTTCCTCACGATTACTGGAAGCCCGGATAATGCGGACGATGTCGTCCATGTTATCCAAGGCAATGAGGTAACCTTCCAAAATATGGGCACGATCCAGAGCTTTATTGAGCTGGAACTGGGTACGCCGGTAGATGACTTCGCGACGGTGCTCAATGTAGCACTGGATGAGCTCCTTGATGTTCATCTGCTTGGGTCGACGCTTGTCGAGAGCCAGAAGGATGACACCGAAGGAGGACTCCAGTTGAGTCATTCTGTAGAGCTGATTGATGATAACGCGGGGGATCTCTCCGCGTTTCAACTCAATAACAATTCGGGTGTTCTCATCGGACTCATTCCGAAGGTCGGAAATGCCCTCGATGAGCTTCTCATTTACAAGTGCGGCAATCTTTGTGACCAAGGTTGCCCGGTTCACGTTGTAAGGAATCTCAGTGATAATGATTTGCTCTTTATCATTGGGAAGCTCCTCAATCTCACACTTACCCCGAATACGCAGAATTCCACGACCGGTCTTCATGTACTTGTCGATTTCCTGCTTACCTGACACCGTACCTCCGGTTGGGAAGTCAGGTCCGGGGAGCACCTCCATGATCTCATCAATAGAGATGTTCGGATTGTCAATGATCGCACAGGTGGCATCAATGACTTCGGAGAGATTGTGAGGCGGAATGTTGGTCGTCATTCCAACCGCGATACCAGTCGATCCATTAATCAGAAGATTTGGAACAGATGCTGGCAATACGGAAGGCTCTGTCGTACTTTCCTTGTAGTTGGGCACGAAATCAACGGTATCCTCGTCAATATTGCGAATCATTTCTTCCGCGATGTTGAAAAGACGACACTCGGTATAACGATAAGCCGCAGGAGGGTCACCCTCAATAGATCCGAAGTTCCCCTGCCCTTCAATCAATGGGTACCTCATCACCCAAGGCTGAGCCAAGCGGACAAGAGTGTCATATACGGAAGCGTCACCGTGTGGGTGGTAGTTCTTCAGAACTTCCCCGACCACACCAGCACATTTGTCGAAGTTTCGGTTATGAAGGAGACCTTCTCGAACCATCGCATAGAGGATACGGCGTTGTACGGGTTTGAAACCGTCACGAGCATCGGGAAGAGCACGGGAAATGATGACCGACATCGAGTAGTCGATGTAGGCGGTCTGCATGACCTCGGTGATGTTGGTTGGAATCAGACGCTCAAGAATCTCTGCGGTCTCATCATCCTCTTCTTCTTCCTCTTCAGGATCTTCATCCGGTTGCTCACCTGGATCTTCGTTATCTCCACCAGTCGTGGCAGGAGGTTCACCATCGGATGGTGGAGCAGGTGGATTGTCAGTAGAAGGGGTCTCCTCGTTAGTATCTTCCGGATTTTCAAGATTATCGGGTGTATTTGGATTATCGTCGTCAGCCATGATGGTTGAAAATTTCTATAGGTTTAATGGTTGGAAACGCAGGACCTGCGGGAGGTTTATACGTCGAGATAGGAGACGTTAAGGGCGTTGTCTTCGATGAAGGCACGGCGTGAGGGAACGTCTTCACCCATAAGCATACTGAAGATGTTGTCGGCAAAAGCAGCGTCTGCGATGTCGACCTTCAGAAGGCTCCGGGTTTCCGGGTCCATTGTGGTTTCATAAAGTTGTTTGGGGTTCATTTCCCCGAGACCTTTGTATCGTTGAATGGTAAGTCCTTTCCGGCCAAGAGTCCGGATGTTTTCGACCAAGTGAAGGAGGCTGTTGAGCTCAAGCTGTGTTTCCTTCTTCTCTCCCATGTTCTCAACCAACTGGTAAATGGGCTCTTCGGAGGTTGCGAATTTCTCTGGCAGAATGTTCTGTTGCTTAAGTTCGAGCAAAAGTTTCTGCAGTTCATGAGCTTCGTAGATTTCGTGGACGGAAATCCGTTGCTGTACTTCCTGCTCATCAACTTCAACAGTACGATTGATGCTGCCACCATGCTCTTCACCTGGAAGAATATCAAGATCATGAAGGTACTCCTGCTTCTCAGTTTCATTTTTGAAGAAATGGAAGGTTTCTTCATTTCCGATTCGGACTCGGGCCACAAACTGCGGAGGCAATTGCGTATCCATGTCTCGATTATCGAGATAGAGCTGAAGTTCGCATCCGTAACGTGTAATGCCATTTCCAAGAAGTTCAAGACGTGCCAAAGTCCGGATGATTTTGTCCAATGGTTCTCCTGAGGTAGGGGAATTATCAGAAAGACGAATCAAGGTCACATCTTCAGCACCGAGTTCCAGCAGAATGCGGTTCATTTCCTGGTCATTTTCGATGTACTGCTCCCGCTTCTTTCTTTTAATTTTATAGAGAGGTGGTTGAGCAATGTAGACATATCCTGCTTCGATCAGTCCCTTCATTTGACGGAAGAGGAAGGTCAGGAGAAGCGTACGGATGTGTGAACCATCCACATCCGCATCAGTCATCAGGATGATTTTATGATAACGGGCTTTTTCGATGTTGAAACCGCCTTCATCTTCGCTGTCGCCAATACCAGTTCCAAGAGCGGTGATCAGAGTTTGAATTTCCTGGTTTTGCAACACCTTGTCGAGACGTGCCTTCTCCACGTTAATGAGTTTACCACGAATTGGAAGGATCGCTTGGGTTGCACGGTTCCGGCCTTGTTTGGCGGAACCTCCAGCGGAGTCACCCTCAACAATATAGATCTCACTTTTGGCAGGGTCACGAGAGGAACAGTCCGCCAGTTTTCCTGGAAGACCACCACCAGCGCCAAGAGCACTTTTACGAACCGTTTCACGGGCTTTACGTGCCGCTTCACGAGCCCGAGCTGCATTCACACATTTCTCAATGATGGAACGAGCAGTTTTGGGCTCAGTCTCAAACTCATACTTGAGCTTTTCACCGACAATCTTCTGCATGATGCCGTCGACTTCGCGGTTGGAAAGCTTGGTCTTGGTCTGACCTTCAAAGCGAGGCTCTGGAACTTTTACGGAAATGACTGCGATCAGACCTTCACGAACATCTTCGCCAGAAAGTGAGGGATCTTTGTCCTTGAGTAGACCATTTGCCTTTGCGTAGTTATTGATCACACGAGTCAACGCAGTCCGGAAACCGGAAAGGTGGGTTCCCCCTTCAACATTGTGAATGGAGTTGGCGTAAGAGTAGATTTGGTCGTTGTAGGAATCGTTGTAAAGAAAAGCTACATCAGCCTGAATCATGCGAGTTTCATCTTCAGCAGATGGGGCTTCTCCAGTGAATGCAATGACTCCTTCATGCAAGGCATCCTTATTCTGGTTCAG
>CAYSOI010000103.1:0-11153 GCA_964432425.1 uncultured Opitutales bacterium
CCCTGGTTGCACGACCAAAGGTGGTCAGGAAGTAGTTGCTGACGTTTCCATCGGCAATCTGTACGGCACGGGCTCCCAGGGGAAGGCCTTTGAACTTGTTTTTGGTGGTGGTCACCTGAGTGATGACATCCAACAGAATTTCTGCCCGGAGTCTTCTCAGATTGGCCCGTGCAAAGTTACGGGTGTCACTCTCGTTACTTTCATTGGCCAGAGTGCTACGCTGATAAGTATTCGAGTTACAGATGTCGCTGACGAGGCGTTTGAAGTCGTAGTTGTATTCCGTGAACTTCTTGGCCAAGGCATCCAGGAGTTCCGGATTGGAGGCGGGATTGCTGACACGTACATCGTCCACTGGCTCGATAATGCCAACTCCGAAGAAGTGCTGCCAGACGATGTTGGAGAGGTTGCGGGCAAAGAATGGGTTTTCAGGGGAAGCCATCCATTCGGCAAGAACAGCACGACGGTCTTCACCACGTGGGATTTCAGGAACAGCTCCGCCAAGGAATTTAGGTTCCATTGTTCTTCCGCCAACTAAATGCTTCATGTCTCCACTACGTCGGTTATACACGATAACTTCACGTGGGTCTTCGGCATTCTTACGACCGATCTGAGAGAAGAAGGCAGCGAAGGAATAGTAGTCATCCATGGTCCAGCGGTCAAATGGGTGATTATGGCACTGAGCACATTGAATTCTCATTCCCATGAATACCTGGGCCACGTTCTCCGCTACCTTCATGGTGTCCTTCTCAATCTGGTAGTAATTGGTAGGTGGGTTCTTGAAAGTTCCACCTGTGGAGGAAAGGAGCTCCTGTACGATTTTGTTGATCGGTACATTGTTGGCGACTTTGTCTTTAATCCAATTGTGGTAAAGCAAAGTGGCTTTGTAGCTCACCTGATTGTTTTGCTGTGTACGGATCTGAAGAAGTTCGGCGAACTTCATGACCCACATTTCGGTGAACTCCTTACGATCCAGGAGTTGGTCAATGAGCTTCTTGCGTTTGTCCGGAGTCTTATCTGCGATGAACTGATTTTGCTCTTCGATGGTAGGCAATGTTCCAGTGATATCGAGGTAAACACGGCGAATGAAAGCATTGTCTGTACATTGACCGGAGGGAACGAGGCGGAGCTTGTGAAGCTTGTCGTGAACAAGGGTGTCGACGTAGTTGATGTCTGTGGTCTTGGGCCGCACGTACTTCAGTCCGTCAGGAATGACAATGGCTTGGCTTCCTACAGTAAAGGTGGCAAAACGTGCCATAATGAAGGCTTCTCCACGTTTTTGAGCAGTGACCAGACCATCTTCAGTGATGCTGGCGGAGTTGTCATTGTTGCTCTGGAAAACGGTCAGGTGTGTGACATCGCGGTCTGTACCGTCAGAGTACTTGGCAACCACGGTCATTTGTTGGGTACTGCCCTGCCCTTCGAGGAGGATTTTTGGAGGAAGGATCTCGATGCTGGTGGGAGTTGCCACATCCTCAGGATCATTCTTGGCACCACCTTTGAGCCAGGCCAACACATCATTATAATAAACAGAGTCTTTTTCGAAGAGTTTACCGCCGGTATGAGGAACGGCTTCAATGGCTTTCTCAAGAAGAAGGCTTTCTTCAGGAATGGCCAAGTTGATGCGGCGAGTACTTTGTTCACGAGTGATACGATAGTGGTCTCCGTTGGGATCATAGCCAAAAAGTGACAACATGAAACCATCCTGACCACGAGCCGAACCATGGCAGGAACCGGTATTACAACTTGCCCGCATGAAGACTGGCATCACGTCGAGGCGAAAGCTGTTGGGACGAGGAGCAGCGGCACCTTTGATGGTGACTGGAATGTCCACTTTGTGGTTGGCATAGGTCACATGAAGCTGAGTGGTGCCATCTTTGATTGGGGTGACTTTATTGGCTGTGCGTTTAGCCAGGTCGGGATGGGCTAACTTGATGTCCACTTCGGTGGTGATGTCACGGGTGGTGTCATCTTCGTAAGTTGCCAATGCGACGACTTGCTGGTGATCGGATGCGGTCTCCAGGTTGATCTGTTTTGGGAAGACATCAACTTTGACCAACTTCTTCTGCTGGTAGCGTTTTTCACGTTCGATGTCTTTTGTGGTCTTGGCTCTAAGGACACGTGTGTCGGGCCATTTGGCTCCAGCCTGGATCCACTGGGTAAGGAGTTGAACCTGTTCTTTGGTCAGTGGGTCACCTTTGGGCGGCATGATGTCGTCATCGTCCGCAGGAAGAGCGATTCGCTCAATGAAGGAACTTTCCGCTGGTTTGCCGGGAGTAATGGCATCTTTGGCGTGTGCCAGAGTGTCCAGTCGAAGGTCCCCTTTCTGCTTCTCTGCTCCATGGCATTGCACACAGGCAACTTCGAGAATTGGGCGGATTTGTTTATCGAAGTCCGGGGAGTTTGCGGAAAGTGCAGAACTCAGAATCGGGAGAAGGAACAGGCTGGAGATGCGGGATGAGAATTTCATGGCAGAGAAAGGTGTGTGGGTTATTTGCCTTCGCGTTGTTGCTTGGCCAGGAGACGAAGTTTTTCGAGTCGGGAAAGCGGTTTCTTGGGCTTTTCTTTGGGTTTGGCGGCAACGGTAGGCTTCGGTGTTGCAGGAGTAGGTTTCTTGGCCACTGGCTTCTTGGGAGCTGGTGGAGGGTTGTCGATCCGGATCTGACCGCCGGTAGCGACCGTTTGGTTCACGGTATGCTCCCCGTAGGGAATGGTGGCGGAAATGAAGAGGTTCTTGGTGGTACGAGCCTGAGCTTCCTTCTTGGTGACGACAGGGAATACGAGTTCCTCGGCATCTTTATTGAGCTTCTGAGGTTCGGCAGTGGTGTGGGCTGGAAGGGCAAGGAGGCGAACTTCCGCATCCCCAGGAAAATCACGAAGTTTTTCGACCGTGCAAAAGACCTCGCCTGCCTGACCACGTTCGATGGCGGCCAGTTCAATGGTCATGTTGAGGAAGGGTTCTTCGACGCTAATTTCGGTGTGCTTGGAACCTACGAGAATTTGTCCTTTGGGGGTATTGGCTTCACCGATGACAGCAATGTTCCATTTGCCAAGCCCGGCATCTGCATTAGCAGTAAGTGGGAATACGACTGAATCTTTTCCTTCTGGGATCACGGCGGTGCCGCGGGAAGCAATACCTGGAGGATTCCAAAGCATGCGAACCACGATCTTTTCCTTGAATCCTTCTTTGCGTTTGGCGACGACCTTCAGGTTGAGTGAGCCTCTGCGAATAATCGGGGTGGCAGGTTTTTCAATTTCAATGGAATAAGGTGCTTCTTCAACCACTGCTGCGGCTAACCTGTCTACCGTAGTGGAATACATGTTGGAGTTTCCAGGGCCACGAACCAAAGTGAACTCATGAGCATACTTCCCTTCGACGGGCTTGGTTTTCTCTTCAGGACCCGGAGTGTGTTTGGCTTTGAGGTCAATGAGGGAACTGTTGAGCGGAGCATCTGGAGCCGCTTCAAAGACGACGGGGATTCGGTCGAGATCTGAGGGGACATCCAGCGTGTGCATGGTCACTCCTTTGGGCAGGTTCTCTGCGATAAGTTTCAGATCGCCCTTGAAGCCGGTTCTTTTGGTGAGAACGACCGTGGAGTAGGAGTTGCCCCGCGGGATGGGCAGCATTTGCCTGGCCTGGGTGTCGTTGTTGCCAAATGGTGGCAGGGAAGTTACGACCTGTGGCTGCTGGTCTGTAATTTCAATTCGGTAGACATAGTTCGGACCGCCTTTGGCGAGGTGATCCCTTATTTGTAAGAAGTAGGTCGTGTCCTGAGGAAGAACCTGGTCAATTTTGCTGTCTTTGCTACGACCAACATCGTCATTTCCTTTGAGGGAGGTGAAGCGTTCTCCATTCATGTAATACAGATTGAGAACAGGATCCAGCGGAGACCGAACTGAACGAGCATGAGCGATAAAGGTGAGGCGTTGCCCTTTCTTGCCTTTGAAAGCGTACCAATCATTATCGCCTTCCTTATCAATGATTCCGTTAATTGCCATGGGTGGGGAGATCTCGGTAACGGGAAGCTTCGTGCGGGAATCATTGGGCTCGACTTCCATCACATCCGGCAAATTGCTAATACGCAGGAAGTTAGGAGATGGAGAGACTTGGCCATTGGCTTTAGCAAAGATGGGGTGACGTGGGTTGGGCTCAGATGGGGTTTTGATTTTCAGAGGCGGTAGGTTTTCGATGTCGCCGACAAATTTGATTTCCTTCTCGGTGTTGGCTTGTGCACCGGCAGGATAGAGAATCTTGGGACGTGGGAAATTTCCGATGTGCAGGCGGTAATGGCTGTTGCCGTTTCCTCCGTAGGAACTGTCACGTACTTCAATTCGGTATGTACCGTCTTCTGGAACCACAATCGAGGCAAAGCTGTCCTGGAGTAGCAGTGCAGTGTCGTCAACCGCAGCTTGTTCAAAACGCTTCTCGTTAATAATCGCCACATAGGGGTCGAAGAGAAAGTTGCCAAGACGCATCGCTTCCACTTCCACACTAAGCCGCTGGCCTTTTTTGACCGCGACAGCATAGTAATCGACATCTTCACTGTCCGTACGACCTTCGATGGTGCGATTCATGGCCACGACCTGAGGCTCATTGAAATCGGAGTTGGGCTCCGTTTCCAGAACAGTTTCGTAGGGCCCCACCCAAAAGGTATGCAGCGGGCTGATTCCAGAATTGGTAATGATGCGCAGTTGGTGTTCACCAATGGTGCAATCGGGGGCGATGGTGAGCTTTCCTCTGGCGACTTTGTTGCCATTCTTCTCATCCGGTTTGATCTCCGTGACACTCAGGCCTTTGGAGTAGAACAGCACTTCCCGGATGTCACTGATGCGATCACCGTAGAAGGTCACGTCAATCGTGGTTCCTGGTTGACCACCTCGTGGCAAAACTTTGGAGAAAACCGGGCTGGCCGCCTCTGCAATGGTGAGAAATTGGAAGGCAAGAATGGAAAGCAGGCACAGATGTTTCATAACGATTTGGTTGAAATCAGTTCAATTGGAGAAAGCCCCGGTCATTTCTCGACTGGGTAACGATGCGAGTGAGGTGTTGTCCTGACTTAGGCCAGGAGTTCTTTTACCACTTTCCCGCCGTCCACAATTTCCATGGGGCGATCACCTGGAGCCATCAGCTCTTTGTCAGCGACAATACCTAATTGGTTGTAAACGGTGGTGGCTAGATCCTCAACGGACAGTGGGTCGTCCTCAGGGAAAGCTCCAAACGCATCGGAAGTTCCGTGGACATAGCCTCTCTTGATACCACCACCAGCCAGCACAACACTGAAGACACGTGGCCAGTGGTCACGACCTGCATTGGCATTGATCTTTGGTGTGCGGCCAAATTCGGAGGAGATCATGACGAGAGTTTCGTCCAACATGCCACGTTCATCCAGATCGCTGATCAGGGCTGCGTAAGCCTGGTCCAGAGCTGGAGCTTGTCTTTCCATTGCATTCTGAATGCCAGCGTGGTGATCCCAACCTCCGTAGGTCAGAGAAACAAAACGGACACCGGCTTCGACCAGACGACGTGCCATCAGGATACGTTGTCCAGCTTGGTTGCGGCCATAACGATCACGAACTTTGGCTTCTTCCTTATTCAGATCAAAGGCTTCACGGGCTTCCTTCGAGCTGATCAACTGGTAGGCATCACCATAGAACTGGTCCATGGCACTGAGCTTGTCGGACTTCTCTACTTTGCGGAAGTGGTCGTCCACTGTGTTGAGGATGGACTTGCGGCGGTCAAAACGATCAAAGGAAATGTCTTTGGGAAGACCCAGGTCGCGAACGGAGAAATTGTCACGTGCTGGATCTGCACCCAAACCAAAAGGTCCATAGGCGGAGCTCAGGTAACCGCTTCCGGCGAATTCATTGGGCACATTGGGAATGCAGACGTAGGGAGGTAGGCTTTTGCGGGAACCAAACTCATGGCTCACCACACTGCCCATGCTGGGGAATTTGATGGCGGGACTTGGGCGATATCCGGTGAACATGTTGTGTGTGCCACGTTCGTGAGCGGCTTCACCGTGGTTCATCGAGCGGCAAACAGTGATCTTATCAGCGATCTTTGCTGTTTCCTTGAACATTTCACCAAAGCGGACTCCGGGAACCTTGGTGGCGATGGACTTCATGGGGCCACGATACTCAAGAGGGGCATAAGGCTTGGGGTCGAAAGATTCCTGATGAGCCATGCCCCCAGGAAGGTAAATGTGAATGACGGACTTCGCCTTTCCGTCAAAATTCTCATAGTGCTTCTGAGCACCGTGAGCTTTCATGCGAAAGAACTCAGGCAGCGTGAGCCCCAAGCCGCCAATCATACCTACATGAAGAAATTCCTTTCGGGAAAAATGCCAGGGAAGATTAGTGCAGTTGGCTGTATTGTCGGAAGAGTTCATAGTCTTTGTCTCGAAGGTGTTGAATAGTTTTGCGAAAGAAGGGATTTAAATGCTACGCATGCGTCACATTCCCCAAGTAATATAATGGTGTGAAATTATTGGGACATTTCTGCATGCATTTTTGGAAAATTTTTTTCAGGCCTTTCCTGCCTTGCTCTATTTTCACGAACAACTTTTCTTCCAAAACGCATTTTATTGTAAACCTTCATCCAGTTATCAGCCCTATGCTCAAATCATCGCCAATTGTGTGGATACTGCTCATTGCAGCAGGTCTTTGCCATTCCAGCCAAGCACTGGAAATCAAAGATAATGACAAGATCGCCTTTCTCGGAAACACGTTTATCGAACGTGCCCAGAAATATGGCTACATTGAAACTGCCATCATTGCCGCCAATCCGGACAAAAACCTGACCTTCCGGAATCTCGGCTGGAGTGGTGATACGGTCTTCGGGCACAGTCGATCCTATTTTGGTCCACCTCGGGAAGGTTTCGAGAGATTGCAGAAGTTGGTCGAAGAGGAGAAACCAACCCTGATGTTGCTCAATTTTGGAGCCAATGCCAGTTACGAAGGTGAAGCGGGTGTTGAAAAGTTTGTTGCAGGTTACGAACGCTTGATTCAAATGCTCCTGAAAGCCTCACCTGGAGCCCGAATTGCACTACTGACTCCCCTTCCCCAGGAACAACTTCCACCACCATTGCCATCTGCGGATAAGCACAACGCAGAACTCGCTTTGTATCGGGATGCCATCGTCAAAATTGGCGAGAAACATGGTTTTGTGGTGGTTGATTTGTTCGAGGCATTTGGGGAAGGCAAACATTCCCACCTTGCTAATGCCATGGATCCCTTGACAGACAATGGTCTTCACTTGTCGGAAGCAGGATACTGGTATGCGATTCCTACAATTCAATTTGCTCTGGGACAGGCATCCAAGCCTTGGACATTCACTCATGACTTTAAGTCGAGTAGTTCAAAATCGGACATCTCCTTCACTCCCCAAAACCTCACGCCTCCACCTGTACCCAAGCATGCAAGTTGCTTGCTCAATCTCCATCATGGTCAGAAACATCGCCCTATCGTCAAGATCACGAATCTGCCCATAGGAAAATGGAAGATTACTGACGCAAGCGGGGAAACCCTAGCTTCAGAATCAGCCGAAAAATGGGCCAGCGGAATCCGCATTAACATTACACCGGACGCCCAGCAGGCCGAGAAGCTCCGCCAAAAAATCAACGAGAAGAACCGCCTCTTCTTTCATAAACATCGCCCTCAGAACGAAACCTATCTCTTCGGCTTCCGGAAACATGAACAAGGCAACAACGCGGCGGAGATCCCCAAGTTTCAGCCCCTGATTGAAGCCAAGGAAAAAGAGATCGCCAAACTCAGAGTTCCTCAACCTTTCACCCTGACCCTTTCCAAGGAGTAACTTCCCGCCATGATTTCATTAAAACAAACAAAACTTATCGCCTCCACGCTCCTGATTCCTGCTGCATTACTTGCCCAGAGGAATCTAAAGGATATTCCGGACCCCAATCCAGAACTGCAGATCAAGTCCTTTCAGGTACACGAAGATTTTGAAGTCAACCTCTTCGCCGCGGACCCGCAGATTGCCAAGCCCATTCAAATGAACTGGGACCGCCACGGTCGACTCTGGCTGGCAAGTTCCTCCACCTACCCGCAGGTAGCACCAGGCAAACCCGCCAACGACAAGATCCTGATCATTGAAGACACAAATCAGGACGGCAAGGCCGACAAAACAACGGTCTTCAAAGACGGTCTGCTCATCCCAACCGGAGTGCTTCCCGCAGATGGAGGCGCCTATGTCGCCAACTCCACAGAAATCCTCTTCCTCGAAGATACCGACAATGACGGTAAATCCGACAAGGAAACCGTTATGCTCAGTGGCTTTGGAACGGAAGACACCCACCATATCGTCCACACCTTCCGGGCAGGACACGATGGCTGCATCTACTTCAACCAATCCATCTACATCCATAGCCACATTGAAACCCCATGGGGAGTTCGCCGACTGGGCGGAGGTGGCATCTGGCAATTCCGTCCGGAAACCCGCCGACTCGAAATTCTCTGCCGCGGTTTCGTCAACACCTGGGGACACATCACGAATCCATGGGGACAATCCTTCGCAACAGATGGAGCCTTCGGCGAAGGCATCAATTATGTTTTCCCTGGTTCCGTCTTCAAAGCTGCACCCGATGCTCGCCGCATCGTCAAAGGTCTCAACCCCGGCCAGCCCAAACAATGCGGACTCACTCAAATCTCCGGCTCCCACCTTCCGGAAGAATGGCGTGGAGCCCTGGTCACCAACGACTTCCGTGGCCACCGGGTCAACACCTTCTTTCTCACTCCTGAAAACTCTGGCTACCACTCCCGCCAGGGAGCCAACCTCATCTCCACCAGCCACAGAGCCTTCCGCCCCATTGATGTTGCTATGGGACCAGACGGAGCCATCTACATTGCCGACTGGTACAACCCCATCATTCAACACGGGGAAGTCGACTTCCGCGATCCACGTCGCGACCACATTCACGGCCGCATTTGGCGAATCACAGCCAAAGGCCGCAAAACTCTCCCCTATCCCAAGATCGCCGGAGCTTCGATCCCAGACCTGCTCAACATGCTGAAGCTGCCAGAGGACTGGACACGCCATTTTGCCAAACGCGAACTCCGGGATCGCGATGCTGCGGAAGTTCGCAAGGCAGTCGACAAATGGGTGTCCAAGCTCGACAAATCCGACACCAACTACGAGCACCACAAGCTGGAAGCCCTCTGGGTCATGCACTCCCTAAACATGCTCCACTACCCGCTTTTCCAACAACTGCTCAAAAGCCCGGAACCCCGAGCCCGAGCTGCCGCCGTTCGCATGATTTACGAACGGCATGGCGAAATGAGCAATCTGTTCACCATCTTGGCCAAAGCCATCGCCGATCCCAACGCCCAAGTCCGCCTCGAAGCCATTCATGCCCTCCGCCAACTCCGCAAACCCATTGCTGTAGAGATCGCTCTCCGAGCACTTGACAAGGATATGGATGACAACCTCGACTTTGCCCTCTGGCACACTGTTCGGGAATTGGAAGGCATCTGGTTCCCCGATTACGCCAGTGGCAAATTAGCCCTTCCCACCAAACACCTGACCTTTGCTCTCAAAGCCACTGAAAACCCAAATGGCGTCACGCCCATTGTTTCCCTGCTGAAGATTGGTCGACTCACCGGCACTCAACAAAACGAAGCACTGGAACTTATCTCCCAGGCTGGAAGCCCGCAGCATCTCAACTTCCTCCTCGATCAAGCCAGCACATTGGATGATCCCTCCCAGTACCTCGAACTACTCAAACAAGCCGCCCAAAACCGAAGGATTCAACCCGCCACCAAACCCGAAAGAATCTTACCCCTGCTTTCTCACAAGTCCCCAAAAATTCAAATTCTGGCCTTCGACCTGGCAGGTTTATGGAGACTGGAACAAGCCCGCGAAACCCTGTCCAAACTCGCCAAAAGCGACCAGACTGACAAAGACCTACGCCTCGCCAGCCTTCACGCCATTGCACGCATTGGCGGCTCGGATAGCCTCGCCATCCTTCGGGAGTTAGGTGCCGAAGATCAGCCCCTCGACACTCGCTCCATGGCCGCCGCCGCAATGGTCAACCTCGCAGCTTCCGCCGCCTCCAAACTTGCCGCAGATCTCCTGGAACAAATGGAACTCGCCGAAGATGCAGAACCCATCTTTGATGCATTCTTTCAGAAGTCGACAGGCCCCCGCTATCTTGCCCGAGCCCTCAAAGACAAGACGATTTCCACGGAGGTCGCCATCCTCGGCATCCGCAAAGCCGCCGGTACTGGCAAACGTGGACAGGATCTCGTTACAGCCCTGACCACCGCCGCAAAACTCCAACCCATGGAGCAAAAGCTCACACCCGCTGCCATGGAGAAGCTCGTCCAGAAGGTAAAGACGCAAGGCAATCCAGCCAGAGGTGAACTCATTTACCGTCGGGAAGCCTTGGCCTGTGTGAATTGTCATGCCATCGGAGGATCAGGCCCCGTCATTGGCCCGGACATGGTTAGCCTCGGTGCCAGTGCTCCCATTGACTACATCATCGACTCCCTTCTCGATCCTGGAAAGAAGGTCAAGGAAGGCTACCACCTCACCACCGTCAGCACACCTGGCGGACAAACCTATTCTGGAGCGATGGTCCGCCGAAGTGACAAAACCATCGAACTCCGGGACGCGACAGGCAAGCTGACCACAATCCCCGTCACCCAGGGCACCAAAGTCAACATCCTCAATGTTTCCCTCATGCCTCCAGGACTTACCGCCAGCTTACGTCAGGACGAATTCGTCGACCTCGTTCGCTTCCTCTCCGAACTCGGCAAAGAAGGCCCCTACAAAGTTTCTCCAAATCCAACCGTTCGCACCTGGAAAGTTCTCCAAAAATCCAGCAACGGGAGACTCTTCAATGCCCACAGTCTACCCGTCATCCCCACTCTGGAAGGACTCGAATGGAAACCCGCCTACAGCCTTGTCTCCGGCGAACTCCCCATTTCCCAACTCCCCATCAATCGCCGCTTCGACCTCCAATTCCACATGGTCTCCTTCCCCATCGAAGTCACCACCCCCGGCCAACTCACCTTCAACATCAAAGACACCACCGGCCTCCAAATCTGGGTAGCCGACCAAAACCCCGACCTAGGTAAATCCACCACCGTCAAACTCCCCAAAGGCAAACACGAAGTCCTCATCGCCATCGACTCCACAA
>CAYSOI010000104.1:0-11080 GCA_964432425.1 uncultured Opitutales bacterium
TCCATTCATCAATGTTGGAAGGCCATGCTTTGGTGACCTTCCTCCAGTTGTCACCCTCTCGAATCATGGCCACACCATTGGGAGTCAACACCCGTTGAATTTCACTTTCGGCAATGCCGGAAAGATCCTCTGCAATGAGTAAGTTCACCAGATTGTCCACATAGGGCAAAAGCTTGCCGTCCAGAAGATCTGCACTGACTTCTCCGTACTGGGTCTCCTTAGCGATCGCAGTACGCAGTCCGGCCAAGGACGAAGCATCAGTCGTCAATCCATGCACCTGATAACTATCGTTCAATTTGAACGCAGCCGTCTTCTTTCCATCCGAACTTCCTAAGTGAACAATGAAGCCACCTTGCACCCCGCTATCTTTCACAAGGTTCTCCGGACTCACCGTTCGAGCCGAGACTCCAAGAACAACACAAATAAACAACAGAATCGGCAGGGACTTTTTCATTAGGGAACTCCTTTACTGTGGATGAGTAGTACGAGAATTTGAAGAGTAGTGCCTTGAATCAACAATTCATTCAAGCACAAGTTCCGAGAACTGCGTAGGTATGGGTCGTATAAGTTCGATATGCCCTATACGACCTATGTCAGGGCATTCTTTAGCATCTCAACTCGTGTATATTTTTACCTCTACTCCAATTTATGCATGTAAATTTTGACATGCACTCCAAAATATACACACTCTATCTTTATGGAACGATACTTGAAAAATCAGGTCCTTCAGGATCTGGAGGAGAAAATGGTCTTTATTGGTGGTCCACGCCAGGTCGGGAAGACGACGTTCTCCCTGAATTTCCTTTCCGGTGGCCAGGAAACGCACCCGGCCTATTTGTCCTGGGATGATATCAGCACAAGAAAATTGCTGTTGCAGGGGGTTTTACCAGCGAATGAGAATTTGCTCATTCTGGATGAAATTCACAAGTACAGGGAATGGAGAAACCTTGTGAAAGGCATGTATGATAAAAACAAGTCCTCCAGAAAATTTCTCATCACTGGTTCTGCAAGATTGGATTATTACCGACGAGGTGGAGATTCCTTGCAAGGTCGTTACTACTACCATCGGCTCCATCCGTTATCTCTTCTGGAACTTTCCGCCTCACCGACCCAGGAGGAACTGGACCAACTTCTTACTTTGGGAGGATTTCCGGAACCGTTTTTACAAGGCAATCAGCGTCATTGGAAACGTTGGCAACGAGATCGAATGACGAGAGTAATCCAAGAAGATCTGATCACGTTGGAGCAGGTGAAAGAAGTCTCACAGGTAGACCTGCTGGCATCCATCCTTCCAGATCGTGTTGGCAGTGTATTGTCGGTTAACAACTTGAGTCAGGATCTGTCGGTTTCTTTCAAAACGACCGACCGCTGGATCACCATTCTGGAGAATCTCTACTATTGTTATCGCATACAACCCTTCGGGCTACCCAAACTTCGTGCCGCCAAGAAAGAACGTAAGCTGTACATGTGGGATTGGTCACAATGCAAAGATCCCGCAGCCAGATTTGAAAACCTGGTCGCATCCAATCTTTTGAAGTATTGTCATTCGGAGGAGGACCGGGAAGGCGATAAAATGGAACTGCAATTCATCCGCGATTCGGTTGGGAGGGAAATTGATTTTGTGGTGGTTCGGGATAACCAGCCGGAATTTGCTGTTGAATGCAAAACAGGTGAACAAAACCCCAGCCGCAATATCGCCTATTTTGCGGCCAGGTCCAGCATCCCCTTTTTCTATCAAGTTCATGGCCAAAACCGGGATGTGGAAATTGCCGATCAACGCACACGTATTCTTCCGATTACGGAATTGGCTAAAATTCTTGGCGTTTGAGAAACTTTCGCTTTTGTCAGAAGTTCAGAACATTACTTGCCCATGCCCTACCAACACCCAAACTGCGAGATCCTTCCCTTACCGGACAACCAGGCAACATTTCTGATCAATGGGGAGGAGAAACTCGGGTGGCATTTTGACCGGAAGTATGAGCGGCCGTTTTTCTATCCGTTCAATGGTCCCAGTGGGCGGAGCCTGACTCGGATGGGGCATCCAGGTGCCCAGAATCATGATCACCATCGCTCCGTCTGGTTTGCTCACAATAGTGTGGCGGGGGCGAACTTCTGGTCCAACCAGACGAAGGCACGGATTCGGCAAAAGATGTGGCTACGATATCGAGATGGGGAGAAGGATGCCGTCATGGCAACCAGGCTGGGTTGGTACAATGATGAAAACCACGAGGTGATGGAGCAGGATTTGGTCGCGGCATTGAGTCCAGGGCCGATGGACGGGGAAACCTTTCTCGAACTGCACAGCACCTTTCGGCCCAAAGGAGACTCAGTAACGCTGGGCAAGACCAACTTCGGTTTTCTAGCCGTTCGGTTAGCGAAGAATATTTCGGCGTACTTTGGAGGAGGGCAATTGACCAACAGTCATGGCATGAAAGGGGAACCGGACATCTTTGGACAGTCTGCCGAATGGATGGATTACAGTGGACCGGCTCCTGTGTACAAAGATGGCGGCAAAGTGGATCTGCAAACCGAAGGCATTACCTACTTTGATCATCCGGCAAATCCGCGATATCCAACTCATTGGCATGTCAGAGTTGATGGCTGGATGGGAGCTTCCTTCAACCTGCTGGAGCCCTACACCCTTCACAAAGATAAGCCCCTAACTTTGCGGTATCTGCTCCATGCTCATCATGGTGATATTGACATGGACCGGGCTGCTGACATTCAAAAAGCCTTTGAAGGCAAACCTGGATATCGGATACGGTCAGCAAAAGACATCCCACACCAGCAATTCGAAGTGGAGAGAGTTGCCCTATAGAAAGTTTAAGAATGAGCAAAAAATTTAAAGTCGTCATCACCGATATGCTGGTAGAACCCCTGGATTGTGAAAGAGAGGTTCTCGGAGACATTGCGGATGTCGTTGCCTTGAATGCATCCAGGCCCTCGGATCTGGTCGGAAAGATTGAAGATGCCGATGCCCTGATGGTTTACCATTATCTGACTCATCCCAAGGACAGTTTGGAAACGTTGAAGAACTGTAAGGCCATCGTTCGCCCCGGAGTCGGCTACGACAATATCGATATCGCCGCAGCGGGGAAAATGGGTATCCCGGTCTGCAATGTCCCGG
This sequence comes from uncultured Opitutales bacterium, assembly GCA_964432425.1. GTDB lineage: Bacteria > Verrucomicrobiota > Verrucomicrobiia > Opitutales > JABJCN01 > JAYPDO01. The sequence continues at coordinate 3,128 of CAYSOI010000104.1, forward strand.
ATTACGGAACGGAGGAAGTTGCGGACTCCGCGATGGGAATGGCATTGAGCCTAGCCCGGGGTGCACACTTTCTCAACAGTCGCCTGAGAAGAGGGGTCGGCGACTGGAATGTAAACCAAGCCACACCCATTCCCAGGCTGCGTGAGAAAGTTTTTGGCATTGTGGGCTGTGGCCGCATTGGTTCTGCCGTGGCAGTTCGGGCAAAGGCTTTCGGATTCAAGGTCGTTTTTTACGATCCATATGTCCCCGATGGGCTAGACAAAGCGTTGGGCATTCGGCGGGTTGATCGGCTAAATGATTTACTACACAAATCCCACATTCTCAGCTTCCATTGCCCTCTGACCAAATACACTTGGAATATGCTCTCTGTAGAGGAGATTGCCAAAATGCCGCAGGGAAGTTTTGTCATCAATACCGCACGGGGTGGTGTTGTGGATACCGAAGCCGTGATCGAGGCTTTGGATGCAGGAAAACTGGCTGGAGCCGGAATTGATGTATTGGAGAAAGAGCCACCATCAGATGATTCTCCAGTCCTCCAGGCCTGGAAAGATCCGAATCATCCGGCCCATGACCGCCTGCTTCTGAATCCGCATACGGCGTTCTACTGTGAAGAAGGAGCCGAAGAGTTCAGAACCAAAGGGGCGAGAGAAGTGCGAAGAGCGTTGCTGGGAGAGCCTCTCCGAAACCGGGTGAACTGAGCTGCGTATTCAGGCGATTAACTCGTTTACGATTTTTCCGTGAACATCCGTAATCCGGTAATCCCGGCCAAGGTGTCGGTAGGTCAGGCGTTCGTGGTAAAGACCAAGGAGGAAGAGGATGGTGGCGTGGAGGTCGTGAACGTGTACTTTGTTTTCCGCGGCATGGTAGCCAAATTCATCGGACGCCCCATGAATGTAGCCGGGCTTCACTCCGCCTCCGGCCATCCAGTAAGTGAAACCAAAAGGATTGTGATCTCTGCCTTTGCTGCCTTGGTGAGTTGGCAACCTTCCGAATTCTCCGCCCCAGATAACGAGGGTTTTGTCGAGCATACCACGGGCTTCCAAATCGGAAAGTAAGGCCGCTATGGGTTGATCCGTTTGAGCGGTTTGCCGGGAGTGATTGCCTTTCAAATCCTTATGGGCATCCCAGGCACTGGGACCCGTGTTTCCACCACTGTAAACCTGCACAAATCTCACGCCCCGCTCCACAAGTCTCCGGGCCAGCAGACAGTTGCGGCCAAAGTTCTTGGTCATGTCATTTTCGAGACCGTAGGATTTTTGGGTAAATTCTGTTTCCAACGAAAGATCCGTAACTTCCGGTGCTGCGGCCTGCATGCGGAAGGCCAGTTCGTACGCTTCAATCCGTGCCTCCAATGCGGAGTCTCCCGGATGCAGGTCTGCGTAGTTTTGGTTTTGTTCTTTCAGGAAATCCAGACGTGCCCTCTGATCCTCAACAGAGACTCCTTTGGGACGACTCAGGTTTGCAATCGGAGTGCCTGTTGCTCGAAAAGGAATTCCCTGATAGCGGGCAGGCATAAAGCCATTGGACCAATTGATGGCTCCGTTGACTGGAGCACCGTTCTTGTCCAGCAATACGACGTATCCCGGAAGATCCTGACTGGCATTTCCCAAGCCATAGCCCAGCCAGGAACCCATGGTTGGAAAGCCCGGCAGGATGAAGCCGGAGTTCATCTGACTCAATGCCGGACCATGGTTATTGGAATCCGCATGCATGGATCGTATGACGCAAAGCTTATCTGCATGTTGGCAGAGGTTGGGATACAGTTCCGAAATATCGATGCCGCTCTGGCCATACTTTTTGAAACTCCAGGGACTCGGCATGGCGGTGGGCTTGGTTTCTCCCTGAAAGAAGCCATCTTCCTTGCGGTAAACGGGAATCGCTTTGTTCGCCCATTTATTTAGAGCCGGTTTGGGGTCAAACGTATCCACTTGGCTGGGACCACCATACATAAACAAAAAGATGACCGATTCCGCCTTGGGCGTGAAATGAGGTTGTTTGTCTTCGGTGGCTAACAATGCATTGGCAGCCAGGGCTCCAAAGCCGCCGCCCAAACTTTGCAAAAATGTTCTTCGATCAATCGACATAGACAAACTGGCTGGAGTTGAACCAAACGACGGCGAGGTCTGTGAGGGCATCCTCTTGTGGATTCTTATTACCTTTGTGAGCCGCAATCCTTGCATTCACAAAATCGGTAGTCTTTTCAAGAGCAGTATCATGGATAGGAAGTGCAAAGATTCTCAGATGGGCTTGCTTGATCGCATTGGGAAGTTCGACTTTTTCCTTCAGGACACTTTGAGCCAGAAACTTGGCTTGTTCGTTGGTAAATGCATCATTCAATAAAGTCAGGGACTGCGTTGGAGTTGTGCTGCGAAATCTTACGGCACAGGACTGGGCCGTATCGGGAGCATCGAACAAAGTCAGCATCGGCATCGGCAACTGGCGTTTGATGTAAATGTACACACTGCGTCGCCAATGTTCCTTGTTTTCTTTGTCCACTTTGGGCCATTGGTTGCGTTTGCTTTGTTCCAGAATCTCCTGTGGTACACGTGGTTTGATTCCGGGACCTCCCGCTTTCAGGTTCAGGTTTCCGGATGCGGCCAGAATACTGTCCCGAATGACTTCCGCTTCCAGGCGATGGGGTGGATACCTCCATAGAAAATGAGTCTTCGGATCTTTGCTTGCAGCCTCCTTGCGGAAAGCGGAGGATTGTCGGAAGGTACGGGAAAGGACGATTTGTTTGTGCAATGGTTTGATGCGACCGCCGTTGTCCCTGAGTTGGGTTGCCAACCAGTCCAAAAGTTGGGGGTGGGTTGGAGAGGTTCCGGTTACACCAAAGTCACTTGATGTTTCCACGATGCCTCGACCGAAATGGTATTGCCAGATGCGGTTGGCCAGGACTCTCCAGGTCAGAGAGTTCTCCGGGGATGCGATCCAGTTCGCCAATGCCAAACGTCTCCCCAGAACAGGATTCTCGGGAGAGGGGACTGCAAATGGCGAAGGGATGGTTTTGAGAACAGCTGGAACTCCCGGAAATACTTCTTCCGCAGGAGTGGCATGATTTCCGCGGAGAAGAAGGTGAGTAGTGCGGGGCTTTTTACCAAAATCCGAAAGTGCACGGACATGGGGTTCCTTGAACGGTTTGCGACGATCACGGGGCTTGGTTGGCATCAATTTGGGTTCACCCAGAGTGCCGTCTTTCTGGATCGGGACATAGGTTGGATCACTGGTATCGAATACGGCCAGCAGTTGGTAGTAATCCTTTTGTTTAAAGGGCTCGGTTTTATGATCGTGACAACGAGCACAAGCAATGGTTTGGGCCAGGAATACCTGCGTAGTGGTCGAGATGACATCATCCAGTTGATCCAGGCGGTAGGCATCAATTTCGTTGTTGGCGACGTTTTCTTCATTGGAGGGGCCGTTTCGGCAAAATCCGGTTGCCACCCAGGATTGCACATCATCCGGAGCCAGTTCATCTCCAGCAATCTGTTCTTGAATGAATTGAGGGTACGGTTTGTCGCTGTTGAAAGAATCAATCACGTAATCGCGGTATCGCCAGGCATGAGGTCGATCACGATCCTGGTGCAGTCCATTGGAGTCCGCATACCTGGCCAGATCGAGCCAATGCCGCCCCCAACGTTCGCCGTATTGGGGGCTGGCCAAGAGGTCATCGACGATTTTCGCGAAATGTTCGTCGCTTGGGTCTGCTTTCCACTTGGAGACTTCCTTCGGTGTGGGTGGCAAACCAGTGAGGTCCAGATAAACTCTTCGTAGTAGTCGCTCGGGTGTTTCCAGAGGCGAAAAGGTCAAGCCCTTCTCCTTGAGCTTGGCTTCCACCAGGGTGTCGATGTTGGCCTCAGGATTCTCCTGCAAGGGGAGAAATGCCCAATGTTCGTCAGTTGCTGACAAGATTGCAGCCGACATGAGGAACAACAAAAGCTGAAGGAGAAAGCGTTTCACGGGAAGCTTGGCTTAGATATAGCCGACTTCCGGGAATTCTCACCGTTTCAATTGAACGATCAAGAAGAAATCCAGGGCCTTGGGATCGGTCGTATAGGGCAGATAGGACCTATCGATCTTCAGCAGCAAAACGCTGAATGCTATTTTCTGATAACGATCCATAATCCTTAATTCCGCAATTGGGAGCAGGGAATAACGTCAACCCCCATGATGAACCCTGGAGTATTGGAGTGATGGAGTATTGGAGTGATGGGAATTTTCTCACACTTGGGTGAACACGATTCTACACTCCAACTCCCCATCATTCCAATACTCCTCTAAATTCCCGCGGTTATGATTTAGTTTCAACTGCTGAATTTAGGATCATTGTTACCTGGGCACGGCGGAGCCGGATCAGGCATGGCTTGATTTGTTTTAGTGGGGGAAGTTGGTGGCTCATTTGGGCCAGTCTTCCTGGTTTCCTCTCCGTTTTGAGGTTCGGAGGTTTTTGCAAAATCCGGGGGTTCCGAAACGCCTATAGATGCAGGCAGTTTTGAACAGAAATTACTGGATATTTATTGGCTGGGATTTGATTTAGGGGATCAGGGTAGGGATCGGTCTGGGTAGACATGTATTGATCTGATTCTGAAGGCGGCGCTAAACGTAATAAAACTGAGAACAGTTGGTGTTATTTTTCCCATTTTTTTGATCCAATGGATCACACGGGTCTCACTCCGTGTTTAATTCCGAAAATATGGATTATTTCCAGAACCGGCGAAAACGTTGAAGCTAATGATGCTTTAACCTTCTCAAGCCTATCCAACCACTCGAACTTATTTTCCAACCAAAACATTTATTTTGGACTTACAAGAAAAAAATGAGGCGCCCGAATGAATCGGACGCCTCCTCCCTCTACTTAACACTTAAGAAATCCTTTGCATCAGCGGCCTAAGCCATGAAGAACGGATAAAGCAAATTCTGAAACTTTTGGGTCCGGATCATTCAACGCGGCTTCCTTGACTGCGATGAGAGCATTGGATGCGGCTTCCGGGTCGGGGGGAAGTTCGGAGAGGGCTTCCACCGTGCTGTGGCGTACATTCCATGCATCATCGTTTTGTAAAATGGGGATCAATTGTCTTGGACGAATCGGGGAGGGGTGCTGTTGGAGTAAATCGACGGCGACGGCCCGGGTATTGGAGTCGGGATCATTGTGGGCTACATCCAGTAAGAGGGGACTGGGTTCTGCGGCGGTCTGGTGTTGAGCCGAGATGACGTTGAGAGCAAAACGGCGTATGGCGGGTTCGGCATCCTGAAGTGCCATGGTTTGCAGTTGGGCTTGTTGAGCCGGAGTAAGATTGGCCGCTTGCAGCGGATGAAGGATTTTCATGCGAAGTCCTTGGGCTTCGGGAAAAGATGCCTGGTAAAGGAGGTCATCAATGGTTTTGGCTTGGTCGAAGGAAGAAAGCTTGGGCAATTGACGTGCCAGTGCTTCGGCAATGATGGTTTTGTTACCTACACTGGGCTCATCGTTCAGTTGGGTCATGAAGGTAGAATAAGCTGCTGGATGATGAAGGTTGTGGCGCAAGACCAGAGACGATGCCAGGCGTACGTCCAGATCGGAATGATGAATTTTGTGGACCAATGCATCATAGATGGCCGGATTTTTAATTTTGTGAAATACCGGAGTGGCCAGGCCTTCAATGGTTTGCAATACCATGGGGCCTCTTTCATCAAAGCTGAAACGATCGTCTTTTGCTGGGTTTTGTTTCCAGGTTCCCATGGCGTAAATCGCCCATTGGACACGGTCCGGGTCATTCTCAAACTGATGGTAAACATTGAGAAGCAGATCTTCAGCAGCTTCGCCTTCCAGTGAGCCAACAATCATGGCAAGATTGGCAAAGGCTCGGATGGACGTATTGGGATCCAGCAATGTGTTTGCTACGGTTTCCAGTGCGGCGGGATTCAGACGAAGGTGATTTCTTAGCTGCGCTGCTAATTTTTGATTTTCCTCATTGGTGTTGTAGAGCAAGTCTTCGAGCAGTTCGTCGAGCAGTTGTTTGGATTCGAACTGCTGAGCAACGAAACGAGATTTTTCCACAAATGTTGGATTGGGTTGAGGTTTTGAAAGCTGGGGTTGTTCGATGGGTTTTGAAGCCGAGGCGAGGGGTTGTGTTGTTGTACGATGATCATTTTGTTTTTTGTTTAGGGAAAGAAAAAGGATGGGAGCATGGGCCAGAAGAAGGGCAGCGAAGAAGAGTTTGCGGCGAGATTGAGTCATGGTTCTTAGTGTGTTGAGAGTTTTGAGGGTTGGCTAGGGGCGATGCCCTTTAGACATCGCCCCTATGATTGCATTTTATGTTCTACCTACTGTACTGTTCCTATTCTCAGTTATTGGCCAGGAGTGGGTCTGGGGAATTTGGATATCTCTGGAGTTCCATGTGGTATTTACCTCGTCCAGAGAACGACACTCCTAGCCAAAGATACTTTTTATTTTGTTCGATTTCCGCTTCGATATGTTCGTCAGAATCCATTTGGAAAGAGGCGTCAACAATGGTCCAGCGGCGGTACTCCCGTTTGAGAAGATACAGGTCAAAGTCTGTGTTTTCAGGGCCAGTAAGGTGAGCCATTTGGAACTCAGGCTCGGGGTATTTGCCCTGCTTGATCCGTTTCATACGGAACTGGCGAAGTTTGCCGGTGTAGTTTTCGATGATGACTTCGATGGGCTCCGGCTCAGCAACTGGAGGCTCTTCTTCTTCCACTGGAGGTTGTTCTGGCTCGTTGTTTTCTTCAGGAAGTTGGGAAAAGAGGAGCGTATTGGGGGAACCTTGCCCGAGGCCGGACAGTGCGTCTTGTGTGCTCATTTCCTGGAGCGTATCCGCGATTTCGGAAGGAGTCAGGTTGGCATTCTTTTGTAAAAGCAGAGCCACGGTTCCGGCAACGTGCGGTGCGGCCATTGAAGTTCCGCTCCATCTGTCTGAAGAGGAATTCGAGTCACTGGTTGCAGAGAGGATGCCATCTCCGGGGGCATGAATGTCCACGAGGTTGCCGTAGTTGGAATAGTCGCTTTGGCGATCATTCTGGTTCATGGCTCCTACCGTGATGGCTTCCTCTACTCGACCTGGTGAACTACTGGAAGCATCCGCATATTCATTTCCGGAAGCTACCGTGGTGGGCACTCCGGATTCAATCAAAGCTCTGATGGCATTATCGAGAAGCGTGTGAGGTTCGCCTCCAAGGCTCATGTTGGCAACCGCAGGTTTCTGGGCATTGGCGGCGATGTACTCCATCCCGGCGATCAAGTCGGAGTCATAACCCCATCCGCTGCCATCCAATACTTTGACTGCGTGTAAATGTACTTTTTTGGCGACTCCATAAGTCTTTCCGCCGACAGTGCCCGCAACGTGAGTGCCATGCCCATTGTCATCCTCGGCATCTTCACCGTAGGCCGTCCAGGCAGAAGTGGCTCTTCCTTCAAATTCGTTGTGGCTCGTTCGGATTCCCGTATCGATCACGTAGGCATGAACACCTTCGCCATCCGCATTGGGTTGATATTGTCCATCCAGTTCCTTTTCCCGCTGATCGATTCGATCCAGGCCCCAGGTGGATGCCGTGCTGGAAACACCGGTGGTCATGGTATCCAGTTTTAATGCCCAGTCGTAATAGGCTTGCCGAACCAGAGGATCTTCAATCACGCTCCAGACTTGATCCCAGGTGAGATTGGCAACAATCAGGTTATTGCCGGGCAGGATGTGCTCAATCGCTTCGGAAGGGATTGGCAGTTGACTCGATGCTTCACGGACATCGCCGTTTGTAGCGATCATGACACGAATGGTATTCAGGTCGCGGATATCAGCCTCCAATTGATAGGAGAGGGGGAACAAGAGCCCGATGGTTAGAAGGTGTTTTAATTTCATTTTTATTGCGGTTTTTTGGGTTTCAAGGTCAGGGACAGGTGCGAAGAAATCTGTCAATTACTCCCTGAGTCGTAGCCGCAGAAGATCCCCTTACATTTTTTTT
>CAYSOI010000105.1:0-11061 GCA_964432425.1 uncultured Opitutales bacterium
AAAGCCAAGACAAAGACTGCCTTATCGCCTTTGTCTCCCAGTGCCATAAGTGGGTTTTCTTGAATTATGGCGTACGACTTGAATCCTGACTAAATTGGGGTGATCTTCAAACAGGATGTTGTAGGGGAATTGTGTAAGGTTACATCGCCGAAGCCCTGAATCATCGAAATGAAAAGAAGTCGGAAAGCTTCGAATTCGGATCAAATTCTCCGATAACTCTTCCCAAAATGCATGAGCTACAGCTTCGGTAGCTTCATGAAAATAGTAGCCCATCGCCTGATTGATGTCCCTTTGTACCGAGGGATGATAGCGAATTGTTTTCAAGCTTTTGGGAGATACTTGAGCCCTGCTTCCAATTCTTCCTGAGAAATGTCAGCCACAAGTCCTTCACGGGTTTCCCTGACTCTTTGCATCACCTCAGCGTCAGACACATCGTAGGAATGTCGCCCCAATTGGGAGATCAACTTGGAGACCAACAACCCTTGGTCTTCACGGGAAAGGAGTTCCGCTTCTGCACAAAGTTCTTCCACACTCATGACTAAATAAAGTGCCTCAATCTCTACGCTTCGTCAATGTTGCTTTGTACCGTTCAGTATCCATTAGCGTTCATCAGCGGTTCAACTCACTTCTTCACGAATTCTGGATGTAATATGATCTCCTGAATCGCCGCTCTTAACGAATACTCCTGAGGCTGGATCTTGGTATACACCTCATCAATGTAGGGGCGATCGGCTATGGTGGTTTCACGGCCAATTCCATAGCTGATCAACTTACCAATGATGCCTTTGAGGATGCGTGCCTTATCTTCAAGCATGACGGCTTTGAGCGACTTCATGTCCTGAACTTTACGGCCATCGGAAAGTTTCATCGAGGCTTCTATGGGATGTGTAGTGATCTTGACCTCCTTTTTGCTCACAACTTCGACGTTGTTGTACTCTTTGCGGTGGCGGCCGACAGGGTCGTAATACTCCAGAGCAAATCCGAGAGGATCGATCTTGGAATGGCAGCGGAAACAGGCTTCGGACTGCATGTGTTTGGCCAAGGCTTCCTTGATCGTTTTGGTGCCTCGGGTGTCGGGTTCTTCGATGACCACATTGGCAGGAGGATCAATCTTCTCGTTGTAAAGGTTGTTGAGAATCCAGGCTCCGCGACGAATGGGCGAGGTGGTGAAGGCCTGGGAAGTCAGCTTCAGGAATCCAGCCTGAGCAATGAGTCCACCACGTTCGCTGCCTTCTCTTAACTTCACAGGGCGGAAGTGATCGCCATCAATTTTCGGGATTTTGTAAAACTTCGCCAGACGGTCATTGACCATGATGAAGTCGGAATCAATGAAGAGCGTCATGCTCAGATCATTATGGAGAATGTGGCGAAAGAAGGCCTTCCCCTCCTGAGCCATGGCAGCGACTTGAAGTGTGGTCACATCCTTAAAAACCCGTTTGTCCGGCCCAAGCTCTTCCACAACATCCAGCTGTAACCATTGCCGGGTATAATCTTCAACAAAACGCTCTCCCTTGGGATCCTTGAGCATTCGCTCCACTTCCGTTCCAAGGCTCTTCGCCAAAGCTCCCTTCTTGGCCAAACTGAGCAACGCTTCATCAGGGGCAGAGTTCCAAAGGAAATACGAAAGCCGGTAAGCCAGCTCAATGTCGGTTAGCTCAGAAGATTCCGATTTGTAAATGAAATGTGGCGAAGTCAGCAAAGCAATCAGAACACTCCGAGCCACCGCCCTTTCAGAGGCTCCGGAAGCCCTCTTTTTTGATGCAATTTCAACAAAACCTTTTCGCTCTTCTGCCTTTAAGGGTCTATTTGTCAGCAAGAGAGCCAAATGGTCCACCAATGCCTCCGGAGACATTCCCGATTTTGGCAAAATCTTCTTCATGGCAGCCGTTGGCCATCGTTCAATCATCGGACCAGTGATGGTGGCCTTTGTGAACCGGAGTTGAGTGCCTTTGTAGGTTTTGGGCTTCTGACCAACATTCCAGGTTCGGCCACTATCAAAAGTGAAGGAAACTTCGTCGCCAGCTTTCAAGGTAAGTTCAACCGTAAAGCCCTTTGAGTCTTTCTTCAGAGGCACTCGTCCAATCTTGTGAAAGTTGGTCGGATAACGTGGGTCTCCGAGGTTGATTCCAATCACTTCGTTCTCATTCGACTTGATGGCATTGGCTTCGATCTCGAAACGATAGCGACCAAATTCCTCAATTATGAACCGGTCATATTTGCCTTCAGTTTTGGCAAAGTGAATGTTGCTCCGCCAAGGATAGAAAGTGGACAAAATGAATGCATCCTCCGCCCTGTAGTCCCCTCTTCCACTCCCATGAAAGTTCCTGGGCCCAAACACCCAGGCTTGCTCTTTGGGCTTCTCATCCGGCAACAATCTTTCGGCCACAAACCGAGCCGTTTTCAAGTAGGCCATCACCTGGTGTGGAGACATAAGGTGAGCCTCTCCGAATTTATCAAAACCCTGCTCCACGTGATCGGGAGGCAACATTTCACTGAGATCAAAATGAGCATCGAAGAGATCGTTGATCGTGTTGGTGTACTCCGTTCGAGTCAGACGTTTGAGCAAAGTGGATTCCCGTTTTACGAGGAGGCGATCTTTGAGAAAATTTACCGTTTTCCGCAGATCTTCTGCCTTGGGCTGAGGAGCCTTCTTTGGGGGCATTTCACCATCTTCGAGAACTCCGATAACCATCTCCAGCAACTCCCGATCTGCAAAGAGTTCCTGAGATGGAATATCCAACCGAACATGGCCCTTCTGCTTCTTAGAGCCGTGACACTTGATGCAGTTGTTGGTAAAAAATACAGAAAGATCTTTCTCTGTAGCGAATGAGGTTAGAGCAGTACCAAGGAATGTGAGTAAGCAAAGCCCAATCCGGGAACTCCAAGCTCCAGCTTGGCTTCTAAAAACACCCTTTCTCACTCTTGCCAAGCTGGAGCTTGGCGTTCCCGGGGAGATCGCACTCATCGTCTTACGACAGAATATCCACAGTTCTATGGCTCTCGCCAAACTTGTCCACCTCTGCACCAAACTTTTGCAGCACACCCAGGTAAAGATCACACATGGGACGATGCTTCTGAGACCAGTGTCCGGGCTTCCTGATGCTCTTATCAAAGACCATCGCTGGCAGATCATTGAAGGTGTGAGCATTGGCACTTCCCATGGCGGCAGTCACGAAAGTTGTGGTTTGGTCAAACAAGGTTTCCTCACCCACTTTGGTTTTCTTAAAATCAGTTAAGGTCTGACTGATTCGCTGCATGATTCCATGCTCAATCTTGAGCAACTGTTGAATCTTTTTAGGATCCTTTCCGTGGTGGGAAAGGTGGTGGTAATTGCCACTGATGTCCGGATGCTTGAAACCATCCCAGAAAGGGATCTGAAGCGTCACAACACGGGTGGAATCGGTCTGCAAGGCCAACAATGCCAGGTCGAGCATGACATCGACATAATCATCCACCGACATACGATCAAACTCATCCAATTGGTAATCCACCTCAGGCTTGGGTTGCCCACTCCAAAAGTGCTGACGCCGAACCGTTTTCTCCACTTCCCGAACCGAAGTCAGGTACTCGTCCATCTTCTCCCGATCGCGATGGTTGAGGCGTTTTTCCATCAACTTTGTCTGACGATGTACCACATCCAGAATGCTCCGGTCTTCCGCAAGAATCTTTTTCTGCTCCGCCTCATTTTCATTCACCTGAAAGAGCAAATTAAAGATCTTCTTAGGTGAATCAATCTGGCGAACGGGCAAACCATGTTTGTCCCAGGAAATTTGAGAAAAGTTCAAGTTCTCCCCTGCCTGAAATACCAGAGAACGGAAACGTGTATCGTTGCCAATGTGGTTGGCCACAGCCTGATCAATCGATAGACGGTTCTTTCGCTGCAAAGTGTTGAAATAGCCGGAAAGAATCCCCACACATGGAGTATGCCCCAACCCAATCTCCACCCCCGGATTGTCAAAAGTGCTGAACAGTTTGAGATGTTCCTGATGCTCAGAAAGTTCCTCCAGAAGCTCCGGTTGCTTGCAAAACGCCCCATCCTTTTCCGGAATCAAAGCCGGCTGGTAAAAACTGAGGTGATTGACAATGGTCAAAAGCCGTTTGGGTGATTCCGAAGACACCTGTCCCAAGCTCTCCAACTGCGGCAACATCAAAGCCACCCCAGCACTTCTCAAAAATGTACGACGCTTCATGATAGGAATAGGATGAGGAGTCGATGAGTTAGGGCAAGTGGTTTGTCAGGGGGGAGAATCAGCTAAATTCCAGAGAAACGACCATTTTATTGTTGATGGAAAGATAGGGAGCGACCTAATTTCATAACGGTGGCAAAACGTAAGAAACAGAAACAAACTGCAAAGCAAAGTATTCTATCACAGAATCCAGACAAAATACTTAAACAGGCAAATGAACAACTAAAGGCGGGAAATTTGCGTAGAGCTTTCCATGGTTTCCGTAAATTGTTCCGCCTCGATCCAGAAACCTACCGCGACAAGTACACAGAAATCCTGCTGCAAACTGCGGAATTGAGCATTGCCCAAAAGAAGCAGAAGGAGTCCCAAGACCACCTGGATGCGTTGAAGGAATTGGGGGTGGAGACACCAAAAACCAGAGAGCTCCGGCTCATGCTGGGACGGTTGATGGGGAATCGCACCTCTGAGGTTGAACTGGGAAAACAACTCATTGCCTCTGAAGATACAGTAACACGTCTGGAGGGAGCGGACATACTGGTGTTGGCAAAGGATGAAGAAGCCTTGGATGTCAACACTGCAATCCACCACCTGTGCCAAGGAAATTGGTCCGATGTCCGGGAGGCATTGGCAGGGATTGGCCGAAAATCTCCCTTTGCTCATTGGCGTCTTTTTGTGAGAGGGTGTGCCGCCTACTACCAGAATGATTGGGAAACTGCGGAGTCCTGCTTTCGAAAATTACCGGAAAACACAATCCCGGCACGGAAAGCCCGGGTCTTCACATCCCTTCGGGGTGAATGGTCAGAAACTCCCGAATTGGCTGAGATTCAGGAGGCTTGCCAATTTCTGGATGTGCCGGATATCTCCAGGCCCCTGCTGGATGCAGAGAAATACTGGAAATCAGGCAAGTTATCACAAGCACTCGGGGCATTGCACCGGATAAAAGAGTTTCCGTCCCATCATGCAGACATCCCTGGTCAACTGACTTATTTCCTGACCACTTTTGATTCGGGGATGGGTGAGAATCTCAACACTTGGTTGAAAGCAATCGCTGACAGAGCAAAAAGATGCAATGGATCTGCGAAAGTGGTGTACTTTGGAATCCTGGCCAAGCTCTCGCCACCTGAGACTTTTGAGGCATTCAGCTCGGACGCCTGGATAGAATACATGGATTTGAGGAGAACCCACAGGGGGAAGAATCCGAAATTTGATGCATTGTGTTATTCCATGCGAGGGCAAAGGGAATTGGATAATGTAAACTGCTGCATGGATCATAAGATTGAGGCCAGGGAAAAGGCGATTCGACTCTTTACCCAATCAGTAGAGGCCGATCCAACAAATGAGCAAGTGCACCAAAAGCTACTGGAACTCTACCACGAAGGGGGAAAAAAGAAGGAGGCCAACCAGCTGAAGAACAAAATGGCGGAACGTTTTCCCGATTCACCCTCCGTACTACTCGAATCCGGCCGGGCTTGCCTGGATCGAAAATCCTACGCAAAGGGGCTGAAATTTCTGGAAAGTGCCCGGAAGGCAGACCCATTCAATTCGGAAATCCAGGCAGAAATCCGCCGGGGGCTGCTCGGAAAAGCCATCAACCACTATCGCAAGAAATCTGAATCGCAGGCCAAGCAGGCCAGAGAATGTTTTGAGGAGCTGATTAAATTGGTCCCTGCCCATCCTCCTCCCGGAGAGTCCAAAGACTACTACCAACTGCAATGGGCCATCCTCGAAGACATCTCCCAAGCTGGAGACCCCAAACTAGCCCATACGATTCGGGGGCAAGTCAATAGTTTGCCCAGCCAACTCGGCGACTTCTGCCAAGCTTTTTTCAATCAATACCTGATCGAATCCATTGGGGAAACCTACTTGGGGAAATTTCCATGGCAGGTGAAGATCAAAGGGAAAGCCGATCCAGCTCAATGCCTTGAAATGATGAGGATACTGCATCAAAACCTCCAGGCTGGCAACAATAGTGGATATATGAGCCCCTGGATTCATATGGTAGGCGATCACACAGAGAAAGCCATCAAACGCCTGACAAAGTCTGACCGCAAATTGACTTTGAACCTTTATCAGGAAGCGATGAATTTCGAACCTCATTTGAACGATCTCCGCAACAAGATTGTCGAACGGTGGTTGAAGATTGACCGAAAAGATCCGCTATTCCTTAGCATGAAATGGGATAGCATATGGATCGATGAGCCTACTGAGAAGGAGATCGATGACGCCATTGAAGAAGCCCAAAAACGACAGGACACTGAAGCCCTGAACCGCCTCCTCAAACTGCAGGAAGAACTGGAACATCATGATCCCTTTGTAAATTCAATCGAAATGGATGGAATGGATGATTGGGATGAGCCCCCAACAGATAGGGAAAACATTCCTGAGGAGTTGGCACGTGTAATCAAGATCCTCTCCTCAGTTCCTGAAGCCGAGCAATTCAGTCTCTTGTTGAGCATGAACTTTTCCCCGAAGGATGCGAAAGATGTCATTCAAATGGTAAAGGAAATAGATGCCTCAGGCTTGGTTACCGAGGAAGAAGAGGCTTACACTCCGAAACCAAAGCCAAGACCCAGGAAAAACCAACCCAAACCCAAGCCGAAACCCAAACCCAAGCCGAAACCTAAACCTAAGCCAAAACCAGAACCAGAGGAACCCGCCCCGATCCAACTGGAACTTCCCTTTACCTGATTTTCAACATGCACGCCTTTCAAACACTCAAAGTCTCTCCCTCTGACAATTCGCAGACGATTCGCCGGGCTTATCTGGATGCCATCCGCAGGCATCCACCGGAGTCCGCCCCCCAAGCCTTCAAGCGGATTACCCATGCCTACGAACAAATCGATACCGAAGAAAAACGTATCAAATTGACCAACGGGTTGCTGAGTACCCCTGCCGATCATTTTCATTCCCCGATGGAAGCCGTCGCTGAATTTTTGAAAGCCGATATCGACCCCACTCCACCAACCGAAGAACAATTTTACAAATTCCTGCAATCATGACCGAAATTGCACCTGATTGGAAACAACGGCTGATCGCTCAATGCGCCAGTACCATTCAACGATTACCGGACCAGCCACCAGAGCCAGAAGCCACTCCACAAACCCCGGCCCCAAGCATCTACTCCATCTATGCAGAGCTCCTTGCACTGAGGAATGAATTTCGTAAAGGCAATCGCAAGTCCGCAGAAACCTTTTCCCGGTTTGGAGAAGTTCTGGAAGTCGTGCATACTGAAACCGGGAAGCTCAGGGAATGGCTTTCGCAATCCATGGAAAATCAATCCACTGACAACCCCAAATCCCGGAGAAATCACGCCATGGCCTTGATTGATCTGCGAGACCGCCTTCAACGACTGCAGAAATCTGCAGAAGACAATACTGATTCCGGATGGCTGCAACGACTGGGAAGCCAGAGCCGATGGAAACAACAAACCGGGGCAATTCGTATCGTCCATGACCATCTCCGCATCCTTATGCAGTCTGAAGGGATTGAACCCATCCAGATAGCAATAGATGCTTCCTTTGACCCTCTCCTGATGAAAGCGGTAGGCGAAGTAGAACGCAAGGAAGACGCTTCCGGTTCTTTAAAAGTCGCCGAAGTCATCCAAGCCGGGTATTGCCTTGGAGGCGAATGTTTACGCCCCACAGAAGTGAGACTCAAAGAAACCTGATTTTTAATTCTATGTACATTCCGTCTGAAAATATTGTTGGCATCGATCTTGGGACGACCAACTCCGCCATTGCCATCGTCCAAAATGGAGCCCCTGGTTTGATCGAAATTGATGGAGCCCCCACCATGCCCTCGTGTGTTGGATTGAGCGAATCTGGAGAAGTGCTGGTGGGTAAAGCAGCTCTCAACCAACTATCTGCATTGCCTGAGCAAACGATAGCTTCCATAAAACGCCTTATGGGCACCGAGCATACAGTCTCGATGGGAGAAAAACAATATCGCCCGGAGGAAATTTCAGCCTTTATCCTTAAAAGGCTGAAGGAAGAAGCAGAACGCCAACTGGACGGTGCGGTAAGCAAAGCCGTCATCACCGTACCTGCCTATTTTGATGAAAACCAAAGAAGAGCCACTCAACATGCCGCTGAACTCGCTGGACTCGAAGCGATCCGTATCCTCAACGAACCCACAGCTGCAGCCATGGCCTACAACCTCCAAAACGAGGAAGACCAGACCATCTTGGTGTACGACTTAGGAGGCGGCACATTTGATGTTTCCATTGTCACCTGTGAGAAAGGCTTGGTCGAAGTCCAGTCCAGTCATGGAGACACCCATTTGGGTGGAGATGATTTTGATGACGCACTGTCAAGAATGCTGGCGGAAAAATGGCCAAACAAATCCCCGCTGGACCTGGCTGACATGAAAACCTCCCGTCGTCTGAAACTGGCTGCAGAAGCTGCCAAGTGCCGCTTGTCAGATTATGCTTTTGCAGAGATAAGGGAAGATCATTTACAAGGAGAGGAACACCTTGAGTCGGAGATTGCCCGCCATGAATTTGAAGAGTTGATTTCACCTTTCCTTGAAAAGACCTGGGAGGCCCTGCAAATCTCTCTTCAGGATGCTCAGCTACTCGCAGGCAATGTGGACAAAATCCTCCTCGTGGGAGGTTCCACCCGAATCCCCATAATTCAGGAATTAATTGAAGCCAAAATCGGGAGAGCTCCGAGTCGGGATGTGCACCCAGACCTTGTCGTCGCCATGGGAGCCGCAATTCAGGGAGCCATCATCGCCGGGGAGGAAATTGGTACCATTCTCGTCGATATCGCCACCCATACATTCAGTACTGATGCTGTCGCGGATCACTATTCCCCAGCAATTTGTGTTCCGATTATCAAACGGGGCACCCCCCTGCCCGTAACCCGCTCGGAAGCCTTTTTTACGATAAGGGATAATCAGGAAGATGTGAATATCACGATTTATCAGGGAGAAGCCTCAATCCCTGAGGAAAACCTCAAAATTGGCGAGTTCACGGTAGAAGGGCTCTCGAAAGCCCCCTCAGGTAACGTAATCCTCTGTGAACTCTCCCTGGACCTGAATGGCCTGTTGGATGTTACCGCCACCGAAAAAGTAACAGGGTTGGCCAAATCCGTCCGCATTGACACTCGCAATGTCAAAACCACCTTTGACCTTGCCGAAGCCCGCCAGAAACTAGCTGAAACCTTTGGCGACGAAGATATCATCAATGTCACCAACACCGACGAACCGCAGGAATCTTCAGGGGGAGAAAACAAGGAATTGGCAAGAGCCAAGAGTTTACGCAAACGTGCAGAAAAACTCATCGAATCCGGCATCGACCCAGATGACGAATCCGATCTCAAGCAATTGCTGGAACAAAGTCGGGATGCAGTCAAAACCAGAGAATACGGGCAACTGGCTGAACATTCGGATCAAATCGAAGACATTGTCTTTTATCTTGAAGAATAGATCAGACAGTGAACCTCCCAGAATCTTTTCCATGCCCTGGTTGCCGTCGGGAATATAACTGGATGGCATCCAACAACCATCAGGGAGCAACCTGCTCCCGATGTGGTTGTGAACTGGAGATCCTGGCCCTCCTCCATCAACTTACCCAATCCCTGGTCAACAAGGCATGGAGAGACATCCAAAGAAACCAAATCCACTCCACCCTCCAACATATCAATGAAGCCTGGAGCCTGATGCATTCACAAGAAGTCGCGGAATGCGGTCTGGTTGCCAGTGTCCTATCGGAAAACCTGACTTCAATTCATCTGTGGTCACAAAGGTTGGCAAAACTGCAAAAGGAAAGTTGATCGCTACCGGAGCATCCGCCAGAAACGCCGTTGGCATTTTTTCAGATTTTCTTGCGAACCTGATTCGACTAAAGAGTAACCGTATAGGCAGATTGGCAGAATAGCATCAAAGCCCCAATGCCTCTGCAACAGCTTTGGGGTTCTTTTCAGCCACTGTCAGTAGAGCTTTCGCAGGACCTTCTGGTTCACGACGTTCCTGCTCCCAGTTTTGTAAGGTGCGGACACTAACACCAATTAGTGATGCGAACTGAGTCTGTGTTACACCTAACCCTTTTCGAATCTTCTTCACCTGTGGAGATTTGAGAGTCCGTTTCCGTGATGGTTTTCTCGTCCCACTTTTAATTTCTCCAGCCTGCTTCAAGCTTTCTTTCAACAATTCAAATTCAGAGTCTTTCATTGTAAATATTCCTCCACTAATTGGGATAGGATTTTGATTTGGTTTTTGGTTAGATCTTCCTGCCTGCTTTTACGATAGGGGAAAATCAGATAGACGGTTTCAGGTGGATCAAAGTAGTAGATAATTCGGATACCTCCTCGTTTCCCAAGTCCAGGCAGATTCCATAGAATCTTACGAAGACCTCCGCTACCTTGAATTAAGTCTCCACTCTCAGGCCGAAAGAGAATTACCTTCTGAAAAAGACGTAAGCTCTCATCGGTCAGATACTTCTGAATCTCCTTTGTAAAAACAGGTGTTTCAATGAAAACCATGAATAAGAAAATACGCCAATGGCGTACCGCGTCAATTGATAACGGTTAGTTCGCATAACACAGAATTGGAAATGGAATTATTGTTGCCAAGCTGGAGCTTGGCGTTCCCAGGGATCAAGTACCGGGCCGGCGGATGGCTTTGTCCAGAGCTTTCAATCTTGGAGGCCAGGCGAACTTGGGGGCTTTGGAGTAGTCGTAGCCTTTCATGTGAGCTTGGTTGCAGCGTTTCTGGGGCTTGATGTATTCGAGTTCGGTGGTGCCGAAAATTTCTTCGAGCATTTTGGCTAGGCGGGGGTCGTATTCCTTCAGTTCGGCACGGGTGTTGACGTGGTTGTGGTCGTGGTCGTTTTCACGGTTGTTGTTGAACCAGGATTGGACGCCTTCGGCGAAGT
>CAYSOI010000106.1:0-10999 GCA_964432425.1 uncultured Opitutales bacterium
TTCATTAAGAGTAGGTTGAATTTTGGTTACTGATTGGACGGATCGGTCCAATCCGACAGATCTGACGGATCAATAGTAATGAGCTGACTCCGTAACACTGGGAAATTTTTTTATCGAACAATCACGGCTGAGGACATTGTAACTATTGATTTGCCGAACCTTAAAACGAACCACTTACACACGAATGCACAAACTTTTATTCTCCCTCCTCGCTTTCTCCGCGATTCTCCTTTCAGGTATCCATGCTGAAGAGAAAGCTACCCACAAACCTGTCACTGATGGGGCGGAACTCGGTAAGTGGACTCAGGACTTTGATGCCGCAGTGAAACTTGCCGGAGAGAAAAACAAACCCATTCTCGTCAACTTTACTGGTTCCGATTGGTGTGGCTGGTGCAAACTGATGGACAAAAAGGTTTTTGCCGAGAAGCAGTGGCAAGAGTTTGCCAAGGAAAACATTCTTCTGGTCACCATCGATTTTCCACGGGATAAAAGCATTGTTCCAGCCAAGTACAAACACCGCAACGAAAAGCTCCAGGCCAAGTTCGGTGTGCGTGGCTTCCCGACCTTTATCGTCCTCGATCAGGATGGGGAAACCCAGGTTGGCCAACTTGGGGCTTCTCAGGACGTCTCCCCGAAGAGTTTCATTCAACAAGTAGAGGACGTACTCCGTTTCACAAAATCCGGAATCGCCTCCGTTATCGAGAAGCTTTCCGAGGAAAAAGCCAAAGAATACAAAGGACTTCTGGCCGAACACAAAACAGCGGAGAAGAACCTGATGGACTGGCTGGAAACACGCCCTCAACGCAACGAGGAAAATATCAAAAAGTTTACCGCTATGCGGGAAGCGATCACTGCCGCTCAAGCCAAAATCAAATCCTTCAAGTAGTACCCAAGCTCCGCAAAGGAGCCAATGACGGTATTCCGAATGCTTCGTTTTACGTCGTTAATATTTCTCACAGGGGCAGCTTTCCATCCGTTGAAGGCTGCCCCTCCTTCATTTCTATTTGAGATAGAGCCGATTCTGTCCCGTGCCGGTTGCAACATGGGGGGCTGTCATGGCAATGCCTCCGGCAAAGGTGGTTTCAAATTGTCGCTTCGCGGGGAAAACCCGGATGCAGACTACCAAGCATTAACCAGCCAACATGCCGCCCGTCGGATCAACCCCTTTCAACCTGGCCAAAGTTTAATCCTTCTCAAGGCAACACAGGCCGTCCCGCACGAAGGGGGCAAACGGTTTTCTGCAGAATCTCGGGCTTACCAAATTCTTGCAGAGTGGATTCGTGCCGGAATGCCCAAAGATGACGCCCAACACCCCAAATTGGAAAGCTTGATGGTTTCCCCCGAAAGTAAAGTGCTTCGAGAAAACGAATCCAGCGTAGATTTCAAAGTTCAGGCCGTGTTCTCGGATGGTGAGAAAAAAGACGTCACCCATCTCGCCACTCTGGAAGCCTCCAATACCTCTGCCACGATTCAAAACGGCACCACAGCCAAACTCCCCAACTTCGGAGAAACCAACATCCTGGTCCGTTACTCCGATCAACAATTGCCCATCCCTGTTGTTAGAATTCCTGCACGGAAAGACTTCTCCTGGAATGCCCCAAAGGAAGCCAACTACATCGATAAATTCATCCATCAAAAGCTCCGGAAACTTCGGCTGAATCCATCGCCCCCTGCATCCGACCGAATTTTCCTTCGGCGGGTCTATCTGGACCTCTTGGGCATCCCACCAACCCCGAAAGAGCTTCAGTCATTTCTAGACAATTCTGATCCCGAGAAACGGTCAAAAGTGGCCTGGCAATTGATGGAGCGACAAGAGTTTGCTGAATTCTGGGGGCTGAAGTGGGCTGACATTCTTCGCAATCAAGAACGCAAACTCGATAAAAAGGGCGTTCGTTTCTTCCACAAATGGATCGTCGAACAAGTTCGCCTGAACCTGCCTCTTGATAAATTTGTTGAAGAACTCCTCACCGCAGAAGGCAGCACCTACGAGAACCCGCCCACCAATTACTGGCGTGTTTTGAGAGAGCCCGAAACCCGTGCGGAGACCACCGCACAAATCTTTTTGGGTACACGTTTGCAGTGTGCAAAATGCCATAATCACCCCTTTGATCAGTGGACTCAGGCCGATTACTACGGTTGGGGAACCCTCTTCTCCCGAGTCCGCTTCAAAATTATTGAAAACAAACCCTCGGACAAAAGAGACAAGCGGGAGTTCGTCGGGGAGCAGGTTGTGTGGTTTGATTGTAAGGGAAAACTACGAAATCCCAGCACAAATCGAGACGCTCCACCCGTTTATCTCCAAGCCGGAAAGACTCCTCAATCCCATGAAGACTTCGTTCTCGGAATGGCTGACTGGATCACCTCCAAGCACAATCCACGATTTGCCAAAGCCCAAGCCAATCGCATCTGGTTTCATCTCATGGGACGTGGCTTGGTCGATCCGGTAGATGACCTCCGTACCACCAACCCCGCCAGTCACCCCGAACTCCTGGAAGCACTGACCAACGATCTTTGTAACAACAACTTTGATCAACGCCAACTCATTGCCCGTATCATTGCCTCTGAAGCTTACCAACGTTCATCCATTCCCTCTAAGCAGAATGCCGCCGACACCCTCAACTACGCCTACACACAACCCAGAAGACTGACCGCCGAGCAGTATCTGGATTCCCTCAGCCAAGCCTTGGGGAAAGCCCCTACATTCAAAGACGAACCTGCCGGAACCCGTGCCGCCCAAGTCCCAGGAGTCGCCATCCTTTCGGATCGAAGACCGCAACTCTCCGGCCAATTCCTCAAAACCTTCGGCAAACCCTCCCGCACCCTGCCTACGGAATGCGAACGCAGCAATACGCCCACATTAGGCCAAACCTTTCAACTCCTGAGCGGTCCCCTGCTCCACAGTCTGCTCTCAGATTCCACCAACGCCATTTCCGCCCTCGCCAAATCCTCCGATCCCAACACCCAAAAACTCCAACAACTCTACCTCCGAACCCTCTGCCGCCCACCCACAGAAAACGAATCCCAACACCTCCTCCCCAAACTCGACCAATCCCAAGACCCCACCGCCACCCTACAAGACATCACCTGGGCCCTCCTCAACTCCAAAGAATTCCTCCTGCGACACTGAAGATAGGTCCTATACGTCCTATATGACTTATAAATGAAGCACACAATTATCAGAATCTGCCTTTTTCTTAGCATCCTCAACTTTGCCAAAGCTGAAGAGGGCCTGGATTTCTTCGAGAAGAAGATTCGGCCTATGCTTTCGAAACATTGTTACAAATGTCACAGTGTGGCCAAGGGCAAGATGGAGGCTGGGCTGGCGTTGGATTATCGTGAAGGTTTGCTGAAAGGTGGGGATAGTGGTCCGGCCATAACTCCGGGTGTGCCGACCAAGAGCTTGTTGCTGGATGCGGTGCGTCATACGAACCCGAAGTTGATGATGCCTTCGGAGGAGAACAAGTTGAGCGATCGGGAAATAGCAGATTTAGAAAAATGGATTGAGATGGGAGCACCGGATCCAAGAGAAGCTCCAGCGAATGCCAAAGGTCTGGCGGAACATCCAAAGCTCGATTTGGAGAAAGCTCGGGAACATTGGTCGCTTAAACCTATTGAGCGTCCGAAAGTTCCAGAAACCGAATTCGTAAATCCGATTGATGCCTTTGTGTTTTCAGCGATGAAGGCAAAAGGAATTGAGCCTGCTAAACCTGCCGATCGGGCAACCTGGTTACGGCGAGTGAGCTACAGTGCTACAGGACTTCCGCCATCCGTAAAAGAGCTCAATGATTTTGTGGCAGAAAAACAATCAGAGTCAGACGCTAAAAGAGCTGTGGTCGAAAGGTTGTTGGCCAGCAAGCACTACGGAGTCCACTGGGGCCGACATTGGCTGGATGTGGTTCGCTTTGGGGAAACTTCCGGAGCTCCGGGACAATGGCCCATTGAAGATGCATGGAGATACCGGGACTATGTGGTGGATACATTCAACCAGGACAAACCCTTTCCTCAATTTGTACGTGAGCAACTTGCCGGAGATTTGCTGGAGGCAAAGAACAAGGATCAGAAAAGGGAGCAATTGATTGCCACAGGTTATCTGGCGTTGGCCCGTCGGTTTGAGAACAAATCCATCATGTTTCACTTGGTGATGGAGGATGTGATCGACAATCTAGGGCAGTCCTTTCTGGGGCTTTCACTAAGCTGTGCCCGTTGTCACGATCATAAGTTCGATCCTGTGCCGACCGCAGACTATTATGGGCTCTATGGAATCTTTCGGAGTACGCGTTTCCCATTTGCAGGAAAAGAACACTTCAAAGCTCCTGCTGGAATTACGGTGATGGGAGAAGATGAGGAGAGCCAGAAAGTTGCCGAACTTTACGAGAAGCTTCTGGATGGGATTGAGCAGTCGGCGGAAGGGTATCATCTTCGCCAGTCTCTTCGTGGGGAAGTCGAGGCATTGAAAGCAATCAACCCTCGGAATGATAAGCAAGAGCAGCGGCTCAAGGAGTTGACGGACCGGTCCAATAAGGGGAACAACATCCGACAAAATGCCAAGAAATTGGCTGAAGATTTAAGGCAGAAAATCCCGGACAACTCGAAATTCGATACGATCTATGCAGTGCAGGAAGGGAAAACTCGGAATGCCCGAATTCAAAGACGTGGTGAACCCTATAACCAAGGTGACGAGGTGCCACGTGGTTTCCTGAGTGTGTTGGATCATGCCACTCTGCCTGAGAATCTGGAAACCAGCGGGCGGCTGGAATTGGCGAACTGGATCGCTTCAGAAAAGAACCCACTGACGGCAAGAGTTCTGGTCAATCGGATTTGGCTTTGGAACTTTGGCAGAGGTTTGGTGACCACTCCAAATGACTTTGGAACTCGGGGAACCGAACCAACACATCCGGAGCTTCTCGACTATCTGGCAAGTTGGTTTATGGAGAATGGTTGGTCGATCAAGAAGCTCAACCAATTCATTTTGACCTCTGAAACCTACGCTCTTTCGGCGGAGAATGAACCGGCAATAGACAAAGATCCAGCCAATGAGTTCTACGCAAGATTTCCACGTCGGAGACTAACAGCAGAAGAGTTGCGAGACAGTCTGCTCTTTGTCAGCGGGCAGTTGAATCAAAAGCTTGGTGGCAGTCATGGGAGTTTTATTATTCCTGTCTCCAAACGTCGATACAGTCAGGGTTCACCATGGCGGCCCAAGCACCCGGAGATTGAAACCAAACGCAGCCTCTACCTCTTTCACCACCGCAGCATTCCCAATCCCGTGCTGGCTATCTTTGACGGAGCAGACTCCACCGTTTCCACACCTTCCAGAACAGAATCCAATACGGCACTCCAGGGATTATTTTTCCTGAATTCTCCCCTCTTCCATCATTGTGCCAACAAGCTGTCCCAACGCCTCATGCAAGCCAACCCCAAAGCCGACAAGCGACTCGAATTCGCCTGTAAACTCGTAATGGGACGTAGTCCAACCAAAGCCGAGCTTTCTCTTCTGAACAAAGTCTTGCAGAATGGCGACAAAGAAACCGAAGAAAAGACATGGGGTAGGATTTCGCGAATCCTGCTATCATCTAACGCAGCCTTGTTTGTAGAATAATGGAAACTCGTAGACAACACATCCGCTCACTTTTCGCCAGTTCACTCCTCATGCCGGGAGTGCTCAACTCTTTACTCACCGCTGATGAACTGGCCCCCAAAGGCGGTCATTTTCGAGGCAAAGCCAAGAGAGTCATCTTCTGCTACATGCGAGGAGGAGCTTCCCACATCGACAGTTTCGACCACAAGCCAGAGATGATCCGCCGAGGCAAACAGGGAAAACTTCCGGATAAATACGATCCATCGCACTGGGGTTTTCAACCTGGTGGTAAATGTGGCATCATGGTCAGTGATCTCTTTCCACAAGTTCGGAAAATTATGGATGACATCTGCCTGATCAATTCCATGACCACCGACAAGAATGACCATGCCGAAGCGACCTTGGGCCTGCACACAGGTTCCTATAGCGTAAAACGTCCCAGCATCGGTTCATGGGTCAGCTATGGAATGGGTACAGAGAACGCCAACCTTCCGGGGTTCGTCGTCCTGGCTCCCAGTCTTC
The DNA here is from genome assembly GCA_964432425.1 of uncultured Opitutales bacterium. Classification (GTDB taxonomy): domain Bacteria; phylum Verrucomicrobiota; class Verrucomicrobiia; order Opitutales; family JABJCN01; genus JAYPDO01. The sequence continues at coordinate 6,101 of CAYSOI010000106.1, forward strand.
CCTACAATGGCCCGGTCAACTGGAGCTCGAACTTCCTGCCTGGAGTCCATTCCGGCACACGAATTGTCCCAGGTTCGGAACCTGTCCCCTACCTCAAAAGAAAACTTCCCGCCGCAGAGCAACAATCCGAGTTTGCCTTTCTCCAGGAATTCAACCGCATCCACAAAGTTGGCCGCGAAGACACCGATGCTCTGGCTTCCCGCATTCGTACATTTGAAACGGCATTTGGAATGCAGAGCCTGATGCCGGAGATCACCAATGTTTCCAAGGAGTCCGACTCCACGCTGAAACTCTACGGTCTCAAACGCGGCCAAAATGACAGTTTTGGCTGGCAATGCCTGGTCGCCCGAAGAATGGCAGAACGCGGTGTGCGTTTCATTGAATTGGTCGACAAAGGCAACTGGGACGGCCACAGCAAAACCTCAGACCATGAAAAACTTTCCCGCAATGTGGATCAACCACTGGCCGGACTCATTCAGGACCTCAAAATGCGGGGCATGCTGGAGGACACACTGGTCGTCTGGGCCACAGAATTTGGCCGCACCCCAAGAGCCACCGGCAAAGGTCGTGGCCATCATCGTCATGCATTCAGTACATGGATGGCTGGCGGAGGAGTCAAAGGCGGTTACCAATATGGAATAACCGACGAATTTGGCGAACGCATCGTTGAGAACCCAGTTCATGTTCACGATCTCCACTCCACCATTTTGCACTTACTCGGCTTAGATCATGAACGCCTCACCTATCGCCTCAACGGCCGTGACTTCCGCCTGACAGATGTCCATGGAAGGGTCGTGAAGGATCTGATTGCCTAGGAAGACAAAATGATAGGACAGATAGGACAGATAAGAGCCTATACGTCCTATTTCTCCTATAAGTCCCATTGAGTTCCGCTTTTGAGCCTGCCATGCTCTCGTCACTCCAGCATCACCTCCGTTCTCCGATCTCTCGCCGGAAAGCCATCAGTGTCGGAGGGCTTGGGATGTTGGGGTTGAATGCTCCCCGTGTTTTGAAAGCTTTGGAGTCGAAGATGGCGCATCCCAAGGCCCGGGCCAAGCGGGTGATCTTCCTGTTTCAATTCGGAGGACCGAGCCAATTGGACACCTTCGACATGAAACCGGAGGCTCCGGAAGAAATTCGAGGGCCGCTGAAACAAATTTCGAGCAATGTTCCGGGAATGCCGGTTTGTGAGCTATTGCCCAAAACGGCGAAGATCATGGATAAAGTGACGCTGGTAAAGAGTGTTCACCACACCATGAACAATCATAACTCTGCGGCCTATTACGCACTCTCCGGGCATGCTCCGCCTGCGGATGACCAACGTTTGGGGGACACTCTCGACCTTTATCCGGCCTATGGTTCCGTGGTGGAAAAACTGGCTCCCCTGCCCGATAAGGACATGCCGACGCATATCGCCTATCCCTATCGAATTGCCGATGGTTCGGTAACCCCTGCGCAACATGCCAGTTTCCTCGGCAAGCAATACGATCCCTATTTTTTTACCAATGACCCCAATGCATCGGATTTTCAACTCCCGGAGTTGTCTCTACCGAATGGACTCAGCCCGGATCGCTTGGCTCAACGCCGGGAAATCATGAAGTTGGTGGACCAGCAATCCCGTTTGCTGGAAACCTCCAGTCTGGCCCAGGGAATCGATGCCTACTACGAGAAAGCCCTGGCCATGTTGGATTCACCAAGACTGCGTTCAGCCTTCGATTTATCCAAGGAGCCGGAAGCGGTTCGTGAAGCCTACGGACGGACCACCTACGGACAAAGTTGCCTTCTGGCCCGAAGACTCGCCGAAGCCGGTGCCAAGTTCATCACCGTCTACTTTTCTAAAAACATCGGCGGACAAAGCACCAAGGACGGCGGCTGGGACACTCATGGATTCAATGATACCCGGATGTACAAAATCATCGACAAGTATCACATGCCCATCACTGAACAAACGCTTCCCACCTTTCTCAACGATATGGATCAACGGGGCCTCTTGGACGAAACCCTCGTCCTCTGGATGGGAGAATTTGGCAGAACCCCAAAAATCAACGCAAACAAAAGCCGGGATCACTGGCCAAAATGCTACACGGTCCTGATGGCAGGAGGCGGAGTCAAACGCGGCTATGTCTATGGAGCTTCCGATGCACATGCCGCCTATCCGGCGGACAAACCTGTTCGGCCTGACGACATTTCCGCTACTCTCTTTCATTTGCTGGGCATTCACCCACACAGCGAAATTCATGGTGCCGACGGTCGCCCACTTCCCATCTCTACAGGCAACCCAATCCATGACATCCTGGCCTGATTTCGCGTCCAAATCCGCAGAAATCCAACGCAAATCTTGACAAAAGGCTCCGGTCAAAGCGTGATCACCGCTGAAAATATGTCGCCGTATCACGAATTATGCCACCTGTAGACGAATTGGGAATTACAGTCGTTGCCTTGTTACTAGGTCTGCAGGCTTTGTTTTACTCAGGAATTCTGTTTTGTATCTGCAAAAAGGAAACTTGTGTTCTGCTCTGGAGTGTCGCCTGCCTGGACGTCGCCGGAATCGCAATCCTATCCGCCTTACAATATGGTTGGCGGGACAGCTTGGATATGCCTGAGGTCTTGTGGCCGGTCACCATCTTTCTGGTGTCCTACTTGAGCTTGTTTTTGGGAATTGGGGCCGCCCAATCTTCGATTCGCAACCCCATGCGTCGAAAGATCAAATACCTGCTCATTCTGAAGTTCATCATTTCCCTGCTTTACTTGGGCACAAGGGTGGACATTCAATTTCATCACATTTTGTGGGATTACGTCTCGGCCCTGGTTTTGGTTATTATTTTCAAGGCTTACACCAAACTGGGACGCAGAGATCCAAGTTCGACGCCCATCCTCATCGGCGCCAGCATTTGCCTGCTTTCACTTCCCATTTTAGGCACGGAATTCTATTCCAATACATGGATCAACAAGCACACCGCGTTCTTCGTTCTTCAAATGGTCGCCTTCCATTTCTTTTACATCGGTTCCCATCACAAAACTGACCAATAGTTCTTTAATTTTGACATCATGAAAGTCTACGCAGTCCAAATGGACCAAGTCTGGGAAGACAAGGAAGCCAACTACGCCAAGGCGGAATCCTTCCTGGAAAAGGAACAACCCACTCCCGGCAGCTTGATCGTATTGCCCGAAATGTTCCCCACCGGATACAGCATCAATCTCAAGGCGACGACCGTCTCCGAACCCTCTCAAACCAATGAATTCCTGAGCAATCTGGCCCAAAAGTACAAATGCTGGATACACTCCGGAACCAGTCATCCCAGCACCGGTGAAATGGGGGTCAATGTGGCCACCACCATGAATCCACAAGGGCAAATCATCAATGAATTCGCCAAGCTGCATCCGGTAAAGTACTACAACGAAGACCGCAGTTATCTTCCTGGCAATGAAATCCAAACCTTTGCCTGCGAAGAATTCACCGTCAGCCCCTTTATCTGCTACGACCTTCGCTTTCCAGAAGTCTTTCGAATTGCTGCCTACAAAGGAGCCAACCTTTTTATCGTAATCGCCAACTGGCCCAAGATCCGCATTGATCATTGGGAATGGTTGCTGAGAGCCAGAGCTGTGGAAAATCAGGCCTACACCATCGGAGTCAATCGTTGTGGTACCGACCCCAACCTCGAATATCCCGGCAGATCCCTCATCCTCGACCCGCAAGGCCGCTCATTGGCGGAAGCCGAAGATGGCGAAACCCTCCTCTCCGCGGAGTTGGATTTACAAATCCTCACCGATTGGCGGGAAACCTTCCCGGCTCTATCGGATGCCCGCAAACCCTTCTTACCTTCTGATTAATCACCAACCCACAACTCATACCGTTATTATGAAACGAAGAAACCTCATCGCTTCCGGAGCTGCGGCTCTTGCTACTTCGGCCCTCTCCGCAGCCCGTAATTATGCTCCAGGTGCTGCCCCTGTCCGTTATCCTGACCCGGATGTCGTTGTTCTGGATAAACGATTTGGGAAGTACAAACTCGGCAACACCTCCATCCAACGTGTTTACCACAACCCCAGAACCCTCTGGACCGAAGGACCGGCCTGGAATGGAGTCGGCCGCTACCTACTTTTCTCCGACATTCCCAACAATGTCCAACTTCGGTGGATCGAAGATGATGGCCGCACCACCCTCTTCCGTCATCCATCCGGCAACAGCAACGGCAACACCTTTGACTTCCAGGGACGCCAAATCTCCTGCGAACACGGCAACCGTCGCGTCGTTCGCTACGAATATGACGGCACCACCACGGTCCTTGCCAGCGAATGGGAAGGCAAACCCTTCAACGCTCCCAATGATGTCATTGTCCACCCCGAAGACGGAGCCATCTGGTTTACCGATCCAGGCTACGGAAGCATGTGGCACTACGAAGGCAATAAAGGTCCGCTCCACCACAAGGAATCCATTTACCGCATTGATGCCAAAAGCGGCAAGATCACCAAGCTGACCGACGAAATCTACAAGCCCAACGGCCTCTGCTTCTCTCAGGACTACAAGAAACTCTACGTGTCCGATACAGGAGATGGAAAAAACATCAAAGTCTGGGACATTCTGGATCAGTGCAAAGTCAAGCACGGCAAAGAATTTGCCTCCATGAAACTCGACGGATTTGACAACCCTGGAAATGCCGACGGCATCCGTTGCGACACCGACGGCAATGTCTGGGCCAGTGCCGGTTGGGTCGGCGACGGTTATGACGGTGTTCACATCTTCGCCCCCGACGGAGACCGTATCGGCCAGATCTACCTCCCCGAAATCTGCTCCAATGTCTGCTTCGGAGGCCGCAAACGCAATCGCCTCTTCATGACCGCCAGCACCAGCGTCTACGCCGTCTACGTCGACGCCATCGGCGCTCACATCACCTGATT
>CAYSOI010000107.1:0-4906 GCA_964432425.1 uncultured Opitutales bacterium
CACCTTGCCCAATAATACCCGTTTGCCATGCAGGGTTGCCCATTTGGTCCAAGTGGAGGCCGTTGCTGGAGGAGTCGGTACTGTTCCCATCCAATTTCCAGTGGGCGGAAAGCTTGTGGGTAAGGAGAAACTCTGTTGGCACTGTATCGGTGACGAGAAATGAAAGATCTTCCTGGGTAAGTGCACGGGAATACACACGGACATCATCCAGTAGACCCTCGAAATCAGAGGAATACCAGTTTCCAATATTTGAGCTTGCGGAATTGATTGAGGGGGTAGGAGTTGACGAAGCCTGTTGAGCCAGTTCCCCGTTTACATACGTGTAGGCGATGCCTGATGCGTCATCTCGCACCACGGCAAGGTGTACCCATTGGTTGGGAATCAGGGAATGCCCGCTGTCCAGATCATAGTTGCTGCCTTCTGCATATTCGTACCGAAAGAGAAGCAGGCCGTTCGAGATTAAGACTTCTTTGGTGTTTGTGGCTGCAGATTCTCCACTGTCACCTTTGACAAAGACCCGACCTGTCATATTCGAGGAATGTGGATAGACCCAAGCCCCGACCGTGAAAGATGTGCCCATTTCAACATTGGTTGTGACTGTCAGTGTCCCTGTGTCGTTCACATCAACTGCTCCATCTATCAGACCCTCAGTCCAGATGAGTGGGCCTGCTTCTGTTGCATGGTGGTTGTTGCCCGAGGAATCCGCTCCATCGCCATCCAATTTCCAGTGTGCAGAGAGGTCTGTCTGAATATCGACGGAGCTGGCTTCCTGGGGCGTGATGGTCTGTATTGAAATAATTAGGACAGGTAGGAGTTTCTTCATCAGATGGATGCCTCGCTTCGAATTTTGGGTGGCAGTAGACATATAAAAAGTGGGGTTTTGGAAGTTTTCAGCAGACCGATGTGGAATTTTGTCGTCTTAGTCGGGCTTGAGGAGAAGCAAAAGAAAGCCACCCTTGATCTGAAGAGGGGTGGCTTTCTTTAACTAAATTTTTCAGCATCATCACCATTTGAAAGCAGTAAATGCATGCCCTGATGCATAAACAAAGACGCAATGAGAAATGCCTTTTGTTTTTGATCTGATGATCAATCGCCAGTAACACTATTCCCGTCCGTATCACTTGAATCTCCTGTTCCAGATGCATCGGGGGTGCGGCTTGCAGTGATTTGGATGCGACCGGTCTGAGTAAATTGATTATCCCAGTCCACTCCCATATCCCATACAATTCGTTTGCCTTGTCCCGGTGCAATCCCAGGGCCGGCTTGGCCAGTCAGGGTCACTGCAGTTAGAGGATAAGTGTCTCCATTATCCGTGGACCACTTTACTGTAACATTGCAGGGGTGAGAATCGGAGACAGTCAGATCATAAAAAATTTCAAGGTGTTTGGTTCCCACAATCTGGGAAGCAGTGATGTTTTCCACAACTGGTGTCTTATTGACAACCTGAGCTTGTGCGGAGCTTGCAAGAAGTGCCAAGCTGGTGAGTATTGCTGGTATGAGACCACGGTTTTTCGTTTTCATAGACGGCATGAGTTTGTAGATTCTTGGGGGCAGAGATTTCGAGGCCTGGCACATCAGCTAATCTTTTCAGGCACTTGTCCTTCTCGTAGAAAGGTTTTGTGTGGTTTGGGGGGTAGTAAACTTAAGGGGGTTATGATGTAAAAAACAATGTACCCGAAATCTATGCCAACTTATGGTTATCCGCAAGTGGAATTTATTTGTTTTTCAGAGGGTGAAGGTAGTTAATCATGGCTTTAAGCTTCCATTTGAAATCCTAATGTGCTTTTAAACTCTGAATCTTCAATGTACCTCTGGGTCATTTTTGTTTCCGAACGTCTCTAATATGCGACATTATCATCATTCTATCTGGAGCAATTAAACTTTTCCTACGTGAGCTGTGGTTAATTGAACCAACACCCATTGCCGGGTTTGACAGTATAGCTTACCCTATCACGACTTACTTGAACGAAAAATGAAATCAGCAGTAACGATATCACTTGTTCCTGAATTACGCGGTGGTCCCTGGATTCTATGGGATGACTTGGCCGATAGCTGCCGGACGGCAGCCGAACTTGGGTTTGATGGTGTGGAGCTCTTTACCAGTGGGCCTTCAGCTGAGGGCTTGGATGAGATCCTGAAGGAGACGGGCCTGAGCTTGGCTGCGGTCGGAACCGGGGCAGGAAAAGTAATGCATGGGCTCACATTGGTGGACCCTGACCCTGCCCAAAGAAAAAAAGCTAAAGAGTTTGTAAAATCGATGATTGATTTTGGGGCGGCTCATCAGGCACCTGCCATCATCGGTTCGATGCAGGGAATGCATGATGGAGATCGGGATGCTTCCCTCAAGTTGTTGGCAGAGAGTTTGGAGGAATTGGGAGAATATGCCCACAAGCACTTAGTCTCCCTCATTTATGAGCCTCTCAATCGTTATGAAACCAACCTGTTTAACCGTTTGGCTGAAGCGGCGGAGTTTATTGAATCCTTAAGCACCAAAGGTATCTTACTCCTGGCAGATCTCTTTCACATGAACATTGAAGAGGTGGATATCGCTGAAGCCATTCGGGATGTTTCGGAACTGATTGGCCATGTGCACTTTGCCGATACCAACCGGAGGGCTATTGGAATGGGGCACTTGGATGTTCCTCCTATTGCCCAAGCTTTGAAAGATATTCCTTACGAGTACTTTGTGTCGGCGGAAGCCTTCTACTATCCCGACCCTCACTTTGCCGCTGAGCAAACGATTAAATCCTTTAAAAAGTATCTCTTCGATTGATCTTCAGGATTTCGCTGCAGCTCTGATGAGTCGGTCATTAATGGTATCTCCCAGCCCTCCTGCTGGAGCCATCTCTATCGACACTTTTTGAAGACCTTTTTTATCCAGATTTCGCAAAAGTTTAAAAAGGTTTTTTCCTGCCTCTGCCAGATTTCCTGTTTCTGATAACCAGTAGAATTGCTTGTTCTGATGGGGAATCTCTGTGGGTCTCTGGAATAAAACAATGGCTTCACAATCCAGTTTATCTCTTAAGGCATTAAAGCCATTCGGTTGTAGCTGAATTTGAGTTCTTGGGCTGTAATGTTTGGATAAAGTACCTGGTGCGATTAGGCCACTTTTTCTCATTTCAGAGTCTAGGACGCTTGATTCTTGTGCCACTTCCCTTCCCAACACTTCTTCAAGAGACTCTGCTGCAATCGGACCCTTCCTTAATATTGAGGGAGACTCTGGATGACTGAGATTTATAATTGTGGATTCCAACCCGAATTCGCAGGGACCTCCATCCAATACCGCATCTAATCGATCTCCCAGAGAATCAACCACATGCTGAGCTGAAGTTGGGCTCACATAGCCAAACGGATTCGCACTGGGTGCAGCTAAATACAGTCCACATCGATTCAGTACTTCCCTCATCTCAGGTTTCGCAGGCATTCTTACTGCAACCGTTTCCCGGCTAGCCGTAACCAAATCCGGTACAATTGGCCTCTTATTTAATACAATGGTCAATGCTCCTGGCCAAAAATGCTCTGCAAGGGTTATGGCCTCCGGAGGAATAAACGCGATTTTCTCTAATTGATTGAGGTCGTAAAAATGAACAATCAAAGGATCGATCAGAGGCCGCATCTTGATTTCGAAGATGCGTCGGACGGATTCCTCATCCAATGCATTGGCGGCTAATCCGTAAACTGTCTCCGTCGGTAGTGCGACCACCTTTCCTGATATAAGCAGCTCAGAAACGGCTTTGATACCATCGGCATTTCCTCGATGGATACAGATACTCATATACCTTTCGATCCCTTGCAAATGGGATCCGGTAATTGTGACACGTTTCTCAATGAAGAGAAACCTACTTACTTCATCAGCAGCAACTGGCGTGCACGTTTAATCTGACGTGCCACGTGACGTTGTTGCTTCGGGGTAAGGCCAGTCATGCGCCGTGGAAGAATTTTTCCAGACTCGGAAGTGTAACGACGCAAAATCTCTGCGTCCATGAATCCAAGGTCCATTGGAGTGCGGCTGTGTTTTTCTGTTTCTGTGTTTTCTGACATGAGGGCGCAAGAAACTGGCGATTTCCATTCCCATTTCAAGCTTCTTTTCAAAAAAATTGTTACAGAATTTTACTCCTTTATCGCGAAAAGTCTCGCATGGGAAAATGCATTTATTTAATAAAGTGGAGAAATTGTCTAACGCCCTGCCGACTTTATAACATTTTCTATGAAGAAAATTCTCATGCTTTTGCCCATTCTTGGCTTAATTGCCGCGTTGGGATTCTTAGGTGTTTTCTTTTCCTTAACCAGGGAAATTTTTGAAGGGCAAGTCCTGTATCAAACGACTGATGACTACGGACACGCCCACAAATCACCCGTATCAGGTGTTACAGTACGCCTCTATGAAAGAAGTGGCGTCGAGAAATGGTTATCCAATGATTTGGTTGCTAGCCTTGTGCAATGGAAAGACCCCAAAAAGGAAAGAGACTCTTTAAATGAACTCGTCAGTATCTACGAAGGGCTCCTGACAGTTTACCCCGCAAATACTCAGCCTGCACAAAAGCATAAAGATCGGATTGGTCAACTTTCAGAGTATTTGAATCGTATAGAAAATCCGGTTTCTGCTGTTTCTGTTCAATTTCCCAAAGAATTGTTCATCGACCTTCGTCGATCAATCCCCCCAAGCCTCTTTCACCCCGTTCTCTCACTCTTTAGTAGCATCAAGGACACGCTAACGGCCCCCAAACAGCAAACCTTCTTCGATTACCTCAAATTCACCTTTCCCGAAATATCCCCCTACGTCCTCTCGCAGATTGAGCAAGAGTTCCAATCCACCGCATGGGACAACCTGCTTGATTACCAGCCACGATTTGACGCAAAACAGGCTTCTTTCTTCATCGAACAATTCACCAAGGTTGATAAAATT
>CAYSOI010000107.1:4916-10966 GCA_964432425.1 uncultured Opitutales bacterium
AATTGCTCTGACCCTTCTTCAGTACGCAGTAAATGATGAAGGTATTGTCCACTTAGCTCCTAAGCCCTTACAAATCCAGTCCACCGATGCAGATGGTCGAGTTCAGTTTAAAATTCCACGATACTCCAAACTCTTTAAATTTAACGAACGAAATGACTTTGTTGTTATCGCTATTTCTAGCAATCAATCCGTCCACCCTGGTCAAGCATTTGCCTGGCTAAAGTCCATCCGTATTGATCCAGATGCTCTGCTCCCAGAGGAAAAGCTCCCATTCTGGCCAGCTGTGCAGAACTTTTTTCTAACCAATCAATCTGCGACAGCCCAATTTCAGGTTCAGGTCGATCAACAAAGGCATGCAACTGACTCATCCGGGCCTCTGCCGCCCCTAAAATTCAACCCCAATCCTAAAAACGAGACTCTCTTTGCTGCAATCTCCCTGCTGTCGAAAAGTTCTCAACATCACTTACATGCCCACATACATCCACACGATAGCCATAGAGACCTACATTCTCATTCACACAGTCACGTAGGTCAGCCTCCACACCATTCTTCTGAGAACCATTCCCCAGTTCCCAACAGTAATTTTGAACTATTTAAGAAAAAGAGAACCCCAACACCTCAATCCCATCCTCCAATCCAAAGTTTTGACCTACTCAACGAAGATTCACCAGCACACAAAAAGTCTTCTGCTGTACCAGTCGCAAAACCTCCACCTCTCCCTGAGAGAAGCAAAGAAGTTTCCTTTGATCTTCTGGATGAAATGTCTGAGCCTACCTCTCTTCAACCCGCTAAACGAACCGCACCCCCGGCTACAGCCATCCCTGCTGCACCTCCTGAGACCCATTCTCCCCTACCGACCTCTTCTGCGAAACCACCGCGTACCCAGCACGAAGATATTTATGGCACGTGGGTAAACACCGAAGATGACACTTCTTACAATTTCACTACCAAAGAAGCGTTCACCTACACCGTTGAAGGCTTTGATGTCATCGCAGGTTACTTCCTGCTCAATACAAGTGCACAGCCAGCAACTCTTGAACTCATAGATCAGACAGATAGCACTGTGATCCCTGCGATCATTGAATTCCTATCCGACAAATCCTTTAAAATTGAACTTGCCTCCAAGGGCAAACCCCCACCCTCAACCTTTTCCCCGGCCGCCCTGATATATCACCGGATTAGATGACACTCCTGCCCCGCAAAACAGGAAATGACCCATTGACTCAAATTACATCACTGAACATCGCTTCCAGACAAAATAAGCTTCTGATCGCAGGGCTTCTGCTTCTGCTTAACTCCTCTTGTGAACAAAAGCCAGCCACATCACAGCGTGGTATTCAACAAATACCCTCTGTAAATATCGCATCGCCCAGTACGCCTGCTCGTTCCGATACCCTGGAGTTTTTAAGACTTCAAGCCGAGGAAGGGTTAATGGATGCACAATATATCTATGCTTATCACCTGATGATTCATCAGGAACAGCCATCCGATTTGGTTCTGGCACAAGATTGGTTTACTAAATCAGCTCAGCAAGGGCACATTGAGGCTTGTTATCGATTGGGCAATCTTTTGGCCCAAGGCACAGTGGATGGGAACCCAGACATTTCTGCTGCAACCCATTGGCTTCTTAAAGCGGCAAACGATGGACATTCAGGAGCTCAATACTTACTTGGCCAATATTGTATTCACGGAGAAGGAGTTGTTCAAAACCCTGAAAAAGCGTTAGAGTGGCTCCGGTTGGCTGCTGAGCAAAACCATCCCAGTGCCCAATACCTTTTGGCGAGGATGTTTGAAACCGGTCAAGGTACACCTCCAAATCTTCACTCCGCATTCCAATGGTATGAGAAAGCTGCGAAAGCTGGTCATCCCGCGGCACAATACAAAACCGCCGAAATGACTCACAATGGGATGGGAACAGTGCCTAATCCTGAAGTAGCCCAAAAATGGTATGCTCAAGCACATGCATTTGGCTTGCCGATTCCGTCCAAGGAAAACGCGGTCCCTCCCCGGCCTGTGCATTCGTCACCCCCACCAGCTAGTATATCTGTGGACACATACGCATATTCGGAAGCGGGCCCTCAAGGCCCTGAAGGATCTCAGCCAAAAATCGGATCAAGAGACATTCCCCCCGAACCTTTCGAAGAAAGCAAAGCAGATGAGGCTACTTCCCCTAATGTTGCTCAGTCTCCAGTACCACAGAAGCGTATCAAGAAAATCATTCCAGAAGAGGGCCCTGACGCAAAAGAAGAAAAAGTATTTCTTGAACAAACCCAACCCTCCGTTGAGTTTCAATCTGAGATACAGAAGAAAGAGAATTCTCCAGCTGAATTGGAATATAAAATTGCTGAAAATTATGCCAGCGGAGGAGCCCTTCCCGCAGATCCAGCTAAAGCCAAACTCTTTTATGAGCATTCAGCAGACCAAGGGCACCCTCAAGCTCTTCATAAGCTTGCTATGGGGCATTTGAATCCACCTGCTTCCGGTACTCCCGATGTAAAAAAGGCAATTCATTATCTGGAGCAAGCCGCCTCCAAGGGATATCCTCCCTCCCAGCACCAATTAGCTGAAATCCACTACACAGGAATGTTAGGAGAGCCTAACTATTCTCAAGCCTTCTTGTGGTACCGCCTTGCTGCAAACAATGAGAACCCAGATGCTCAATATCGTCTCGGAAACATGTACTATGAAGGAGAAGGGGTGGAACAGAATTTGGAAAATGCAAAAAAGTGGCTTCACTTGGCTGCCTCACACAATAACCAACCCGCAGTGAATTTGTTGCATGTGATACATGAGGCTGCGCAGAAGGCTCAGCAGCCCGATACCTCCTCTGCAACTGAGATCTCAGATTCAAACCAACCTGCAAAACCTGCTAAAGAAGCTCTAGAAATACCTGTTGAGCCATCGCTTGCAGTACCGGTACAACCGGCTTCCCCAGCAACCACTCAATTGACCCCACAAGATTGGATGGAAAAAGGGTTACGGCTGTACAACTCTCAAAATCAACCAACTGCAGAATCGTACCGGGAAGCCTACCAATGTTTTGTCAGAGCCGCCAATGGTAAAATTGGTGATGCTTGGTACTATATTGGAAGAATGTATGACTATGGCGAAGGCCTGGCAGCCAACCCGGAGAAAGCCTACCAGAGTTATCTGGTCGCTGCGAGGGAGGGAAATGCAAGGGCCCAGTACAGTCTAGGGTTTATGTATGAAACAGGTTATGGCTGCCAAAAACTGCCGACTGAAGCCTATGTTTGGTATGCGATTGCCGCAGGGAATGGACTTTCCAATGCCCGGCAAACACAATTGGGGTTGGAGAACAAAATGACCTCAACAGAATTAGAGTTTGCCAGGAATCGCCTGCGAACATTGCAAGGTTATCTCAATAATTATATAGAGCAAAAATCCGTTCGCCATCTACCATTCGAGTGATTACATTTGTACAATGCAAATTCATAGAAGACAGGTCATTGGGCAGGCGGTTGCTCTATCTTCGGGATTTCTTGGACTAAAAACATTTGTCGCGAGAGCGAATGCCGCTTCGAACCCTCTTACCTTAGCTGGGTACGGGACATTACAATCTGATCCCAATAAAATATTGGACCTCCCGAAGGGATTTAAATACACAGTAATTTCTACACGTGGTGAGCGTATGAGCGACGGGCTATACGTTCCTGGGCAACATGATGGCATGGGAGCATTTCCAGGACCGGATGGACGGGTCCTCCTTATTCGGAATCATGAACTTAATCCATCTCACGAAAAATGGAGTGCCTTTGGGCCAAAGCTTCATAAATGGAGGAACTTTGATAAAACCAAAGTTTACGATCCAGGAGTAAAAAGCCAACTCCGAGGCTTTGGAGGAACTACCACAATCCTCTATAATCAGAAGACAAGAAAAGTTGATAAGCACTTCTTGAGTTTGGCTGGAACAGAATGGAACTGTGCAGGAGGAATCACTCCGTGGGGCAGTTGGGTTTCCTGTGAAGAAACAGTTCAGACTTCAACACAAGGATACAGCAAGGATCATGGTTATAATTTTGAGGTGCCTGCTTCTATCGATAGCGGATTAGTGAATCCCGTACCATTGAAAGCAATGGGGCGTTTCAGACATGAAGCGATCGCCGTCGATCCGAGAACAGGTATCGTCTACCAGACCGAAGACCGCCACGATGGTTTAATTTACCGTTTTATTCCAAGAGATCTCGGTAATTTGGTGGCAGGCGGCAGGCTGCAAGCTCTTTGCATTCGCCAGCAAAAGTCCATGGATACAAGAAATTGGAGAGATACATCGCGAAAAAACAGCCCTAACATGCCTATTTCAAAATGGATTCAAACCAGTTGGGTGAATATCGATAGCGTGGAATCTCCCGATGATAGCCTGAGAAAACAAGGATTTAAAAAAGGTGCTGCTGTTTTTGCCCGGAGTGAAGGCATCTGGTATGGAAATAACTCCCTTTATTGGGCGTGCACAAATGGGGGGCCTTTCATGAAAGGGCAGATCTTCCGCTACATGCCAAGTTCATTTGAGGGAACTTTACGAGAACGGCCCAAGCCTGGAACCTTGCAACTCTACATTGAGTCACATTCTGCCAAAATATTGGAAAATTGCGATAATCTGACAGTAGCTCCTTGGGGAGATCTATTCATCTGTGAGGATCACTCTGGAAGTTGTGGCGTTGTTAGGGTTACCAAGCGAGGGGAAATTTCAAAATTCGCAGAGAATCATTACTCCAATTCTGAACTGGCAGGTGCATGTTTCTCACCAGATGGGCAAACTTTCTTTGTGAACTTACAAAAGGATGGCCTGACCCTTGCCATCGAGGGGCCATGGCAGTCATGATTCGGAATAAGGCTAAGGTCCAGGTCAGCTTTTGAGTTCCTTATCTTCGGCACCGTCACCATAGTACTTACTATAGTATTTATAGCGATAGTAGCCGTAGCCATATCCGTAGTATCCGTAATTGTAGTAGTAAGAATTGCTCTTCTTTTCAGGAAGATCATTCAACACAACTCCTAGAATTTTTGTGCCAGTTTCCTCCAGCTTCTCAAGCATGGATTTCGCAGTTCTTCTGCCCACTTTTGCATAGCGGGTTACGAATATTAGCTCATCCACTTTTGTCGCAAGTGCATTGGAGTCAGGAAAAAGACCAACAGGTGAACTGTCCAAGAGAAGTACATCGAACTCCCTTTTGAGTTTGATAAACAAATTGGTAAAGGCGACTTTGTCCAATAGCTCTGTTGCAGTCCTGGTTTTCCCTCCTGAAGGCAAGAGGCAAAGGTTGGGATATACTTCAGGAATAAAATCGAAGTTAATGTTAGCGGATGGATTTGCCTGTAATTCCTGAATGTAGGTTAGTAGCCCTCTGTCATTTCCAACATCACAGAATTTGTGCAAACCAGGTCGTCTGAGGTCAAAATCAATGAGAAGAGTCTTTTTACCGTGATTAGCGAAAGAGTGTGCGAGGTTAGCTGCAAGAAGACTTTTGCCCTCACTAGGGATTGCACTGGTCACCAGTATGCTCTTTGGGAAAATCCCATCAGAATTCATTTGTATTCGGCTGTATAAACCTCGAAACGATTCTACTAGGTTTTCATCCAAGTCCTGAGCAACAATCAAAGGTCTGTTGGTTTCGTTAACCATTGAAATACGTGGTATTCCAGCCAGCATGTCTCTACCAATAAATACTTCAATATCCCATGGAGATTTGACTCTATTGTCCAAAAATTCCATTCCAATGGGCACAAATAGAAAGGCCATAAAGAAAACTCCAATCGCCTTTTGAACAATGTCCTTATGATTTGGAGCAGATGGTAATGGGGGTGTTCCCACCTTTGAGCCCTGCTTTAATGGCGCCTCATCTTCAATTTCAATCAATGTCTCAATATCTATTATACGCTTGAGCATTGCATCTCTCAAAGATGTTTTAGCCTGCACTTCTCTAGATATGACACGGTAGTCAATTTCAAGCAGATCTAATTTTTGTATGTTACTGTGTACAAGTGCTAACTCCTTTTGATATTCCTTTTCTCTTTGATTGATCGTAACAATT
>CAYSOI010000108.1:0-10942 GCA_964432425.1 uncultured Opitutales bacterium
GCTCAATGTTGGGGATCGCCTGATTGCCGGAAATGTTGAAGATGGAACCTTGGGTGGTGGCGGGAAGAAAGGCGTTTCCAAAAATGCTAACACCTCCGTGCGGAATGGCGGCTTTGTTGGAACGCAGCACGATGTATCCGGGCATATTCGGATTGCCGGTGCCCACACCGTAGTTCACCCAGGAGCCTGCACTTGGGTATCCCAGAAACGGGAAGCCGGAGTGCATAAAAAAGTTCCCCTGAGCATGCTCACTGAACTTGGCGGTCATGGAGCGGACAATGGCCAGATCATCTGCCTTGTTGGCAATCTTTGGAAACATGTCAGTCATCAGGATTCCAGATTGCCCATAACGTTTGTAGTCCCAGTGAGGAGCTTGGATGTTACCATTGGCATCAAACTGAGTTCGCTTGATTTCCAGTGGCATCGGTTGGCCGTTCAACTCCTTGAGTACCGGTTTGGGGTCAAAGGAATCCACATGGGAAAAGCCGCCGGACATGTAGAGAAAAATGACGGACTTCGCTTTGGCCGGGTGATGAAGTGTCTTGACCACCGGGCCGACTCCATGAGCCGTATTGTTGATCAAACTCGACATCGCCAAGCCACTGAGCCCGGCAGAGGTGAGTTTGAGGAATTCCCGGCGAGAGGTTGCAGTTGGATCAGTAAACATAGATCAGTTCCTTTGAGTTCAGAAGTGCATGAGTTAAGCGGGCGAAGTTGTTTTGCAGGTTGCCTCGCTTTCGTTGTTCCGCTTCGAGTTGGGTAGAAATGTGTGCAGCGGATGCTTCCAGATTCTTGATCTTTTCATCCAAAGCATCGATTTGTTGTTGAACCTTGGGGGGCAAATTCTCCAGTACGGTATTCTCTGATATATAGATGGGGGCCTGCCCATGGCTGGCTGCAACTTCATCCGCGGTTAAGGCCCGGTCATAGAGTCGGGCTTCCAGTATTTTTCCGTGAAGCATGCGATTTCCTCCCGGTTGTGAGCCATGACGTAAGCCAAACACCACTTGAGCATTTTTGGCGGCATAAGTCATGAGTCCTGACTTTCGGATGGGTTTACCGTAAGGCAATCCATCCCGGTAGGCAATGATGCCGCCCAATGTCTCATAGACCATCGTGAGGCGAACCGGCCTGTTGCCCGCCTCCCGTTCTTGTGGGCCGGAGAATGGCATTGTTCTGCGATGATGGTCACTTCCTGCAAGCCAGTGCCCCGGAGCACTTTCCGCAAAGACCACACTGTCAAAAACACTGCCGTTGAGGGTCTGAACAGTCATCGCTCCTCCCCCACGTTGATTCAGATTATCCAGTTGTACCAATACTTCGAGTGTCTTCGCTCCGAGCTTTTGGCTATAGGGTTTGGTAAGGACACAACCTCCATTCAAAACCAAGGCTCCATCTTCCAATCTTGCATTCCCGGAAATTTTACCGTGCAGGTTGCCAATCGCATCTTTCAGATCTTTTTCAAAGTCCCAACTGGCGACTGCGTTCAAGTCAACAGGCTCTGCCTCCCCTTCCCCGGCTTGCTCTTCACGCTCCTTTTTCAGGCGATCGACCGTAGGTTGCATTAGCTTTTGTCGATCCTTGTAAAGGGATTGCAGTTGGCCGTCCACGATTGCCTTTTCGTTCAGCAGTTTTTCCAATAATTGAGAATTTTTCTTCCCGCTCAGAAATGCAATGCATGCAGAAACTTCAGCGGGGGAAGGCTTGCGGGAAAACGCCTGCAAAAACATTCTCTCAATCTTCTCGGCATCGTCCTTGTATTGGGGATTGCCACCTACAATTCGAGCCCAGGTGTTTGCGGAATTCAAGGCTTCAGATCCATTCATAAGAATCAAGGACTGGGCAGGCACATTGGTAACGTCTCTAACGCCAACCGTGCTGGTGGGGATGGGTAGGTTGAAGGCGGTGAGAAACGGATCCAGGTTGTTGCGTTTTTGACGGCGGTAGACCGAGCGATCAAGGGCTCTACCGGAAACAAAGAACATGGTGTCGCGAATCGCTTCTGCATCCAGCCTTCGAGGGGTAAAATATGAGAGCCACTCATTCTCCGGGTCTTTGTTCAGGACTTCCTCTGAAGCGATGCTGGAAGATTTGAAAGTTCGGCTGGTGACGAGATACCGAACCATGGATTTGATGGACCAGCCATCCTGACGAAATTTTGTGGCCAAATGGTCGAGCAACTCGGGGTGGCTGGGTGGTTTCCCCAGTCTTCCAAAATTGTCTGTGGAAGGCACGATTCCGCGGCCAAAAGTATGGTGCCAGAGGCGATTTGCGATCACACGTGGAACCAGTGTGTTTTTCTCACTGACCAGATCCTCTGCAAGCTCTCTCCGCCCACTGTCACTTTTCGCATAAGTGCCGCCGTCAAACACCTCAAGGAAGCCTCTCTGCACAGGGTGCTTTTCGTTTTTGTAATTCCCCTGAAGAAGGAATGGTTGCTCCCACGGTTCGCCTTCGACGACACCTGGAGCACGCTGGGGTATCCGGATTTCAGATTCCAACTTGCGATACTTTTGGACGGAGGCTTGGAGGTCGCCCGGCAACGCATCGAGTTTGTCCGAAAGCAAACCCTCTTTGCGAAAACCTTCGATCAGCAAGGCTTCGGTATCGGAGAGCGTACCCATCTGCCAGTTTACCAAAGCATTCCGCAGGCCAGTCTGATAGAATGACAAAAGGGATGGCGTGTCCTTCACCTTCGGCAAGTTGCCGGGAAGTGTGAAGACCGGATTTCCGGCATCCACCATCGGTTCCTCACCTGCATAGACTTCAGTTGCCCCAAACCAGCTACGCCCCCTCTTGGGGCGGAAGGTGTGATCTGGGCCAGTGTTGAACTGGAAGTAAATCTGCTCTCCATTCCAATAAAGATACTTCCTTTGATTGTGCCATTCGAAGTCCCCCTTCATTTGAGTTGCTGGATGCAGGCCGCCATGCGAAAGCGGATAACTGCGAATCACTATCCTGCCGCTGGAATTGGCTCCGACTCCACGGATCATGGCAGACTTCCCTTTGGACAGATGAAACGGCGAACCAAGCGTGGCGTTGTCTTTTTCCGAAATCAAATGCGTGTAGATGCCACGAGGATAGATTCCAGTCAGAACAGAGGGTCCTTCTGCGGCAATAGCGAATGATCCTGCCGGGGCAACTTCATCGCTGAGCCCCGTGCCATTTTTGAACCACTTGTCGTAGGTTTTCTGATCTCGCAAATCCGCATAGTAGGTGGCATCTGCAATCAGTCTCTGGCGTTTCTTCTTTCGCTCCTCATATTGACGTTGGTGAGCCGCCCATTCCTGGCTCAAGGCATTCGGCTTTTTTCCTCCCATTCGAACCCATGCACTCAAAGGATGCCCTTCAGAAATTGAAGATTTGGAAAAGCTTTTGTGGTCTTTCGCTTGCAGTTTCTCCATGGCATGGTCGATCTGTTTGGTCCAATGTCTGGCCAGACCTTCTCGGATGCCTGATTTTAACTCCCGAAGTGCCTTGCGATGGAGTTTCTGGAGTTCGGGGCTGTCGACATTTACAATGCCAGGCCGACTGCTGACCATGATGCCGTAAAACTTATAAAAATCCTCTTGGCTAAGTGGATCAAACTTGTGGTTGTGACACCTTGAGCAGGAAAGCGTCATGCCCATGGTTGCTTTGGTGAGCACATCAATCTGGTTGTCAGTAAAAGTGATTTGCTCGTCATAAGCATCCGTCACTCCAAAACCATGCGGCACCATTCGGAAATGCCCTGGACCAATTGCGGATTCATTGAGACCGAGTTCCTGGTTGATCCGTGGCTTCTTGAGGAGGTCTCCGGCCACCGACTCTTTGATCAACTGATCGTAAGGAACATCTGCATTCAACGCCCGAATCACATAGTCCCGGTACGCTGTTGCATAGGGAACTTCCGGGTCCCCTTCACTTCCGTGACTTTCCGCATATCGAAACCAATCCAGCCAATACCGCCCCCAACGCTCACCGAAAGCTTTCGACGCAAGGAGTTCATCCACAATCTTCTCGTAAGCCTCACGACTTGGATTTTCCACAAACTTCTCGACCACTTCCGGGCTTGGTGGCAGTCCAATTAACACCAGGTGTAGGCGGCGAAGCAAGGTGCCAGGTGCGGCTTGCCCTTGTGCCTTCAGTCCCGCCGTCTTCATCTTGTTGTAAACAAAACGGTCGATCTCATTTCCATTCCATGCCTGATCTTTGGCCTTGGGAGCCTTCGTTTCTTGGATAGGATGAAAAGACCACCACTTGGTTCGTTCATCTCGGACAGCATTCCAATCGACCTGACTGATCAGTTCCTCTTTGGTCGGCTTCTTGGTCCTGGGATCTGGAGCTCCCATGCGAATCCAATCTTCAAAGGCTTTGATGCTCAGGTTCGACAGCTTCGGTTTCTTCGACGGCATGGGCTCATAATCCTTATCATGCCGGATGGCTCCCATGAGCACACTCTCCTCAGGTTTGCCTGGCACAATGATCTCTGATTCCAGCAACGCATCTCTCCAGTCCAAAGCGATCTCCCCTTTCGCTTTATCCACACTGTTGTGACACTCGTAACAAGCTTCCGCTAACACTGGACGAATCTTTTTTTCAAAGAATTCAACCTGCTCTGCGGTGGGGGTGGCAAATGAGATGCTGGCAAAAATCGAAAGTAATGAACTCAGTAGAAAAAGTCGTTGCATAGTCCTCAATAATCTCCTGAGCCCTCCATTATACAACCAGAAGTTGTCACTTGCATTCAATCATCTGTCATTACAGATTGTGAAGTTGTAAAGACCGCCAATGACAAAACACCAGATCATCTCCAAGGAAATCCGAGCCGAAATTGCAGCCGGAAAGTACAATGAAAGTGGTCAGTTGCCGAGCGAAGCTCAGTTGGTAAATCGCTATGAAGTCTCCAGGCCCACGGTGGCCAGAGCTTTACAGGATTTGACCGCAGAAGGGCTGATCGAAAGAAGAGCTGGGTCTGGAACCTACATTCGGCAGGGGATTTCAAAATCGAAGGAGTCTCAAGCCACCCAAGTCATTGGATTATTGGTTCCTGAAAGAGGCATGACCGAGATCTTTGATGCAATTTGCGGCGAACTTGGTGCATTGGCCCGGATGCATGGGTGTGGATTGCTGTGGGGAGGATCTCCTATTCCCCATGTGGATTGGAACCCAACCCCTGAACATGCCCTCGAACTGTGTCGCCAATTCGTCGATAAGGAAGTTGACGGCATATTCTTTGCTCCTTTGGAAACTGGTGAAGATCATGAGAATGCAAACCGAGAGATTGTGGAAACCCTCCGTCAAGCAGGTACTCCGGTCGTGTTGTTGGATCGAGATATTGCTCCTTTTCCACAACGCAGCCATCTTGATTTAGTTTCCGTCGATCACTTCAGTGCGGGATATCTTTTGGCTGAACATCTGATTCGTTTAGGCTGCAAGGAGTTGCGTTTTGTGGTTCGCCCGGATGCGGCTCCTACTGTCGATGCCCGTATCAGTGGCATCCGGGAAGCCATGCAGCAATACAAACTGAAACCTACAGAAAGTTTAGTCGCAACAGGAGACCCTACTGACCCAAAATTTGTTCGGAAACTGAGAGCAGGTCGGGAGGTCGATGCTGTGATTTGTGCCAATGATTTTACCGCTGGTGAAGTGTTGAAAACTCTCCAGGAATTAAAGATCAAAGTCCCGGAAGAAGTTCGGGTGGTCGGCTTTGATGATGTCCGGTATGCGACCTTACTTCCCGTTGCCTTGACCACCATTCATCAACCCTGCCGCCAGATTGCCGAAATCGCATTCCGGGCCATGCAGGAACGCATCCAAACTCCCACCATTCCACCCCGAACCATCACGACCACTCCCCGACTGGTAGTCCGTGAATCCTGCGGAGCTTATCAAAGGCGAAGTTGAATGCCATGCAGCAGGCTTCATGGCGAAAAGCGGCAACATGTTGCCACAGTCCAAGGTCTCACGACACACCTTCACGAAAACTTGTTTTCTTTGGAATGCTGCAGCCTGCTGCCGCTTTCTTTCGCATAGCCTGCTGTGCGAACATTTGCGTCCATCTACGGATCAAAATCACTTCTCCAATTTTCTCCCTTGCATGTCGATGCTCCATTCGAAAACCTGCCCCCCGTTTTTTTCAATAAAATATGAGTCAGGAACTGAACTTCAAACAGGAGTTGACCGCAGCATTTGGTCAACCGATCTCTGAAAACCCAACGCAGGCCATGGTGGAAGCCGCCTATCGTCATCATAATTTGGAATGGCGATACTTGACGATCGAAGTGGCTCCCGAAGGCCTCTCCGATGCCGTTGCCGGAGCCCGGGCCATGGGCTTTGCCGGATTCAACTGCACCATTCCGCACAAAGTGACCGTGATCGATCATCTCGACGGTCTTGGGGAATCCGCATCCTTGATGGGCGCCGTCAATTGTGTCGTTCGACGTGGCGACAAACTCATTGGTGAAAATACGGATGGCAAAGGCTTTGTTGAATCTCTCAAGGAACTCACCGACCCGGCTGGCAAAAACGTAGTCATGTTTGGAGCCGGAGGGGCAGCCCGAGCCATTGGTGTGGAAGTCGCCTTGGCAGGAGCCACCAAGATCACAGTAGTCAATCGCTCCGTCGAACGGGGTGAAGAATTGACCGACCTTCTCAATGAAAAAGTTCCCGCTGAAGCCGAGTTTGTCGCATGGGACAGCACTTACTCTATTCCAGAAGGCACTGACGTCGTCATCAATGCGACCTCCATCGGCCTGTTCCCGGATGTGGATGCCCGACTGAATTTTGATGTCGAGACCCTGACCTCCGACATGGTGGTCGCCGACGTGATCCCCAATCCTCCACAAACCAACCTCGTCAAAGATGCCCGAGCCAAAGGCTGCAAGGTCATTGACGGCCTCGGAATGTTGGTCAACCAAGGCGTCATCGGCATTCGTTACTGGACCGGAGTGGACCCGGACCCGAAAGTCATGAGAGCCGCCCTCGAAGCAATTTTTAACTAAAATTGACGTTCTTCGTTCTTTGTTCTTCGTGCTTCGTTTGTAAACACAAGCAAGACCGAACCAAGAACAAAGAACCAAGAACGAAGAACAAAGAACCAAGAACCTATAATCATGAAAACGCTCCCCATCTACCTGGTTGCTTCCTCTCTGCTATTCAGTGCCTGCAATACCACCAATAACTCTTCCAATTACCAATCCACCAGAACAAATCACTCCATGAGAACTGATTCCCTTAAATCTCCTGTAACCCGTACCATCCTCGAAGGCGGTCGATCCGACGGTGTAGAAATCATCACCATCGACAACGGCAACCTCCAGATTCGCATCATTCCCACACGTGGCATGGGCATCTACGAAGTCACCAAAGGTGATGTGCGTCTAGGCTGGGATTCCCCCCTCGAAGAGATTGTTCATCCTCGCCATGTCGACCTCGATAGCCGTGGTGGACTTGGCTGGCTGGAAGGCTTTAACGAATGGATGGTCCGTTGCGGCCTGGAGTTTGCTGGTCATCCCGGTACCGACACCTTCACCAACAACCAGGGTGACGAAGCCTCCATGGACCTGACCCTGCACGGCAAAATCGCCAACATTCCCGCCACCGACATCGAGATCGAAGTGCAGAAGGAAGCTCCCTACAACATCACTGTCCGCGGCACGGTTTACGAAAAGTTCTTCTACGGACCTAAGCTGAAGATGGTGACCGAAGTCTCCACCACACGTGGTTCTGACACCTTTACCATCAAGGATACGGTCACCAATCAAGGTGGTTCCGAGCAGGAGTTCAGCCTCATCTACCATGGCAACTACGGTTCCTCCATTCTGGAAGAAGGTGCCAAAGTTCACGCTGCTGCAAAGAAGATTTCCCCACTCAATGATCATGCCGGGCAAGCGATCAATGATTGGCAGGTGTACAAAGGCCCAACCCAGGACTTTATCGAAGAAGTCTTCTGCATGGAGCCCAAAGGTGATGCAGACGGCAATACCTCCGCTGTTCTCCAAAATGCGGCAGGGGATCTCGCCACCTCCGTTTCCTGGAACATCAAGGAACTCCCCTACATGAATCTATGGAAAAACACCGCCTCCAAAGAAGACGGCTATGTCACTGGCATCGAGCCCGCCACCGGCTACGCCTACAATCGCAGCGTAGAAAGAGCCACCGGTCGCCTCCCAAAACTTCAGCCCAAGGAATCCCGCAGTTTCACTCTGGAGTTTGGTATTCACAACGGCACCGATGCCGTCCAGGCCGCACTCCAGAAAGTTGCTGACATCCAAGGCGACGAAGGTCCCGAACTCTCCCTCGAAACACCAGACGGCCAGGAATAATAAGTCCTATAGGACCTATACGACCTATGAAAAAGCCCATCCTTCTCCTCCTTACCGCCTCTCTGCTTTCCGCAGAGACTCAACCCGAACATGACATTGTCATCTACGGTGGCACAAGTGCAGCCATTACGGCAGCGGTACAGGCGAAGAAGATGGGCAAGTCCGTGATTGTGGTCAGCCCGGACAAACACCTGGGTGGCCTCAGTTCCGGAGGGCTCGGTTGGTCGGATACTGGTAAGAAGGAAGCCATTGGCGGACTTTCCCGTGAGTTTTACCACCGGGTCTGGCAATACTACAACAAGACCGAAACCTGGAATTGGCAGAAACGGGAAGAGTACGGCAACAAAGGTCAGGGAACCGTGGCTCTGGACGGAGAAAACCGCACCATGTGGATCTTCGAGCCGCACATTGCCGAGAAGGTCTTCGAGGACTTTGTTTGTGACTACAGCATTCCCGTCCATCGTGATGAATGGCTCGACCGTTCCTGCAAAGGTGTGACCAAGGAAGGCAGTCGCATCACCGCCATCACGACTCTTTCAGGCAAGACCTACCCAGGGAAGATGTTCATCGATGCGACCTACGAGGGCGACCTTCTGGCAACAGCTGGCATCGACTACCATGTTGGCCGGGAATCCACTGACACTTACGATGAACAATGGAACGGAGTGCAGACTGGAGTTCTTCATCACAAGCACCACTTCGATGCGATTCCAGATAAGAAACGCATCAGCCCTTACAAAATTCCAGGAGACCCCAAAAGCGGAGTTCTCCCTCTGATCAACCCGGAGCATCCTGGAGAGTACGGAGCTGGGGACAAGAAGGTACAGGCTTACTGCTTTCGCATGTGTTTAACTGACCATGATCCGAATCGAGTCCCCTTCCCGAAACCCAAGAATTACGATCCTGCCCAATATGAATTGTTGGCCCGAATTCTTAAGGCTGGTTGGAAACAAACCTTCTGGAAATTCGACCGCATTCCCAACCACAAGACCGACACCAACAATCACGGCCCCTTCAGCACTGATAACATTGGGGCAAATTATGATTACCCGGAAGCCTCCTACGAACGCCGCCGTGAAATCATTAAGCAACACCGGGATTACCAACAAGGCCTGCTGTGGTTCTACTGCCATGATCCACGAGTGCCCAAAGACATTCAGGACAAAATGAACGAATGGGGACTGGCCAAAGATGAGTTCACAGACAACGGAAACTGGCCCCATCAAATCTACGTCCGGGAAGCTCGCCGCATGGTTGGCAAGTTTGTCATGACTGAAAACGAACTCGTTAAACGCCGCCCCACTCCAGAGTCAGTCGGCATGGGTTCCTACACAATGGATTCCCACAACGTACAGAGATACATCACGCCGGAAGGCTACGTGCAGAACGAAGGCGACATCGGAGTCTCCACCCGCGGCCCCTATCAGATCGCTTACGGAAGTCTCGTCCCCAAGAAAGAACAATGCGAAAACCTGACCGTTCCTGTATGTGTATCCAGTTCCCACATTGCCTTCGGGTCCATTCGTATGGAACCTGTCTTCATGATTCTCGGGCAATCCGCCGCCACTGCTGCAGTCATGTCATTGGATAAGAACATCGCCCTCCAGGACCTTCCCTACAAAGCACTCCGTGAGCAACTCCTCAAAGATGGGCAGGTTCTTGAGTTGGAGATAAATGAACCCGTCAACACCGCCTTCGCCATCAAGCTTGAGGGCATCGTCGTCGACGATTCCCGTGCCGAGATACAGGGGAGCTGGAATCACAGTGTCTCCCGAGGTCCTTACTTTCACAAAGGCTACTGTCACGATGGCAATGGAGGCAAAGGTTCCCGCAGTGCCAAATTCACCGCCAAACTCAAACCCGGCAAATACGAAGTTCGCCTCGTCTGGCCTCAGGATGCCAACCGAGCTACCAATGTTCCCGTCACCGTTCATCATGCCAATGGCGATAAGCTCATTACCGTCAACCAACGCAAAGTTCCCCCCATCGACAAAGCCGCCCTTTCCCTCGGCACATTTGAATTTGGCGAAACCGGTTCCGTCTCCTTATCCAACAAAGGCACGGACGGCTACGTCATCGCCGATGCCGTCCAGTTTTTGAAAAAGGAATAAATCCGCCCCCTGGGAACGCTGAGCCCCAGCTCGGCGAGTTGTCTTTTTGGTATGTCTAGCCGAGCTGGGGCTCAGCGTTCCCAGGAGTTCACTTTCATGGTCCCCAACCTCAAAGCCGCTGCCGACGCCATCCAAAACGCAAATGCACTCCTCATCTGTGCCGGTTCCGGCATGGGAGCCGACTCCGGCCTCCCCACCTTCCGTGGCAACGAAGGTTTCTGGAAAGCCTACCCCGCCCTTCGCCACACCGGAATCAGCTTCCCACAAATGGCCAATCCCCGCTGGTTTTACCAAGACCCACGAAAAGCCTGGGCCTTCTACGGACATCGCTTCCAAATCTACCGCGACACACCCCCACATGAAGGTTTTCAAATTCTCCGACAATGGTCAGAGGAGATGCCCCACAAAGCCTTTGTCTTCACCAGCAACGTAGACGGCCATTTTCAGAAGTCCGGCTTCCCACAAGATCACATCTACGAATGCCACGGTTCCCTCCAACACTTCCAATGCACCGAACGCTGCCAG
>CAYSOI010000109.1:0-8360 GCA_964432425.1 uncultured Opitutales bacterium
GCCTAGAAGATATCATCAAGCATCACATCACAAGTGGTGTTTATGCTGTAGGGAAAGTTCCAGGTTACAAAAGTCTCGGAGTCGCAGATGTTGTCCCACTTTCCGCATTCGGTCAGCAGCTTAACCTTAAAGTCAATAAGAAGACCCGAACCATTGATGGGGCAAGGATTCTTGAGCAGGATATTCCTGCTGCCAATGGAGTGATCCATGTTATCGATGAAGTCATTCTGCCGGTTCAGGATGGTATTCTCGATATACTGCGGGAAGAGCCTCGGTTCAGCATATTGGTTTCACTTCTTGATAAGACCGGATTGGATTTGCCCGTCGCCTCTTCTAGTTCCTACACTATCTTCGCCCCTACCAATGAAGCCTGGAAGAAAGAACCCTATGCAAAGTTGGTGAAGAATCCCACTGGTGAGGCTCGAGAACGTCTCTACGGGCTGCTCTCCAGACATGTCATTGTCGGCAAACATGTGAGTGAGAACGGACTGGTCTTCTCCAAACTGAGAACGATTCATGGAGCTCCTATCTATCTGACTCGTGAAGGTAATGATCGGCGGATCAGCAACATACCCATTGTTGAGACAGACAAGGAGGGCTTCAATGGTCTGGTCAACGTCATCAATTCTGTGATTCCAGACCAGATGGAACTTCCTGAGGGCGATATCTCCACTGTCGATGCGATTGAGTTCATTCAGGAAACTCTTGAGAACGCCTCTCCCATCTATTCCAAGGGAGAGTACGAGAAATGCTGGAGGTTCTACACATACAAAGGTTATGAGTTCCTGTCCAAATATTCCATCTTCCTGGATACTTCGACTCGCAGAACCCTCACTAATGCGATTGCTGATAACCAGCCTGTATATCAGTTCGCCGATAATGCCTGGAGCTCCCGAAATGCCTTCCGGAATGTTCTCAGGTTCTTAGAACGTAAAGAAGACCGAATCATCGACTCCTACTTAATGGAAGTGCCGGATCGAGCCAGATTCGGCCGTTAATAAATAGTCTGATTAAGACCTAAAGTGATTGACCCCACAATTTCTAGCGAAATGGTTTGATTTCGGCCAAGCATGTTTTTGCGAAATTACATCCTGTTTTCAGACATACATTGTTTCCAAATCGCCTTGGGGATTGTCCCTCCCATGGAGGGGCAAGGCGGATCGGAAGCACCCTTGCTGCCACTTGTTGCCAAGGGAGATGCACGAGCCATGAAAAGATGCATAGATCAATACGCCCCTCTTGTCTGGAGCATCGTAAACCGACGCATCAACGTCCAACGCGATGCCGAAGAGACCTGTCAGGAGATTTTTACTGAGATTTGGCAGAAAGCTTCAAAATTCAACTCTTCCAAGTCAAAAGAATCCACCTTCATTGGCTTGATCGCCCGGCGACGTTCCATTGATTGGCTTCGTAAGCAGAATCGTCTTCCTCCTCTGGCTACTTTGGATCATCTGGACGACCATGCATCTCCTCAATCTTTGGCGGGAAACGCGATCGATCGCGGCAAATTGTGGGAAATGCTCGGGAAACTACCCAGTAAGACGCTGGAACTCTTTTCTCTACACTTTGAAAAAGGGATGACCCATGAGGAGATATCCGGGCAGACCGGGATTCCTTTGGGAACTGTCAAAACTCAACTACGGCGTGGATTAATCGAAGCTCGTAAACTCCTCAAAGATTTTTGGGCTGAAACTGATCAGGAGGTGGCAACATGAGCAAAGCCGATTCATACGATACATTCCTCGAACTCGATGCTGGAAGAGCCCTGGGAGATCTCAGCCCGGATGAGTTGAAGGAGTGGGAAGAACTTGCTGCAATTCATCAGGATGAAGATCCCACTGGTTTTGATTTTCTGGTTGCTGAGTTAGAAGTCCATAATGCTACCACAACCTCGGTCCCGCCAAGCCTTTCGTCTCTTCTTTCTGAGACGATTCACGAATTTTCCAACGACAAGGAGGAGAAAAAGGATCCAGCACCAGTCTCCAATAACATTTCTATATTCCCGTGGCTCGGTTGGGCTGCAGCAGCTTGTCTTCTCATTTTCTTCAATCCTTTTGGACAGAAACCACCCAAAGAGATCATTCAGGAACTTACTGCCAGTGAGAAACTGGAAACTCTTTTGGATGAAGCACCATTGGCAACCCAGAGTCTTGCATTTTCACCAGCCAGCGATCTTTACAAAGAGGTTACCGGGGAAGTTATCTGGAATGATGATCGCCAGGAAGGGTACATGAAATTGTCCAATCTCCCAGCCAATGATCCAAACCAGAATCAATACCAACTTTGGATCGTTGATCCAGAACGTGATGAACTTCCTGTAGACGGTGGAGTTTTTGATTTTCCTTCAGAATCAGATGTCGCCGTCATTCCCATCCGCAATGCTTTGCCGGTCAACAAGCCAGTTGCCTTCGTGATCACTCTTGAACAACCCGGAGGTGTGGTCCGCTCCAAGCAGGAGATTGTAGTGGCTCTCGCCAAAACTTCCTGAGTCTTGCCTGGTAAATTAAATAAATTCTGAGAAATATTCTTGGAATATGTGTCCCAAATATAAAACATGTTCTATTTGTAGAATATTCTTTGGTGCATAAAATGAAGACTAAACAGCAATCCTCTCAAGTAGCTACTCGGGAGAGGATAGATTCCCATACCTCAAATTCTCCTGGCTCTGTGCCTGCTCTTGATCGGAGTTTGGATCTGTTGGAGCTGTTGAGTACAGTTTCAGAGGGGCTGACTCTGTCGGAGCTGAGCAAACAATTGAATGCTCCAAAGAATGCGGTTTTTCGCATTACCCAGACCCTCCTGGCCCGTGGATACCTATCCCGCGATCCGGAAACCATGGCGTTCCAACTGACTGGCCAGATGTTGAAGTTGGCACCACCATGCTTGGGTGGTTTTAGTCTTCCTGCAGTTGCCAATAACGCTATGCGGGTTCTGCGGAACATTACCCGGGAAACGGTTCAGCTGGGTGTCCTCGACGGACTGGAGGGGGTTATCATTGACCAGGTCGAAGGGCTCGAACCTTTACGGATCGTGGTCAATCTTGGTTTACGGTTTGCATTGCACAACAATGCCCCTGGGAAGTTGTTGCTAGCCCATCTTCCGGAGGGGCAGAGGGAGTCAGTCATTTCACAGCTCCAACTTACATCGAGTACTTCCCGGACGATTACCAGCAAATCTGCACTCCAGGAAGAATGCGACCGAATCTTGAAGGATGGTTATTCCACCGACTATGCAGAGGCGGACGAAGGTATCCATTGTGTGGCTGCACCCATCTTTGAGCGAGGTGGAGTTAACGTGTTGGGAGCTCTCTGGATTTCCGGTCCCGCCAAACGCCTTCCCAAAAGCAAGTTCAAGGAACTGGGCAACCAAGTCCGTGCAGCCGGTGACCAGGTTTCCCTCATGATTGATAGAATGGGATGAGTTTCCAGATGATCATTAGCCGTTTAGGTGTATTGCCTTTCCTAATGGCATTCTCGGCTTGCTTTGGCGGCAAGCCCAACTTCCTGGTCATTGTGGTGGATGATATGGGTTACGCAGATGTCTCAGCCTACGAACATCGTGCCAAGGATGCCCATACCCCCAATATTGATAAGTTGGCCAATCGGGGAATCCTATATACCAATGCCTATGTTTCTGCCCCGGTTTGCAGCCCTTCCCGTGCGGGTTGGGTCACTGGGCAACACCAGGTCCGTTGGGATCCGAAAAGTGGTTTCAATTGCGGACTGCCCAAGGGGACCCCCACGCTTGCCAGTATCTTGAAATCCAATGGATATGCTACGGCACGCTTTGGGAAAAACGACTTCGGGAACAAGAGCATCCACAAACAGGGCGTCTACGCATACCCGCTCAACCATGGCTTCGAAGAGTTCCTTGGTTTCTCTGCCCATGGTCATGATTTCTTCCTGCTTTCGGAAGAGATTGAAAAACGGACTCCTGATCCGAAGGGGCACAGTGCCGTGGTCGGCCCCTTGCAACACAATCGTGGACGCAAGGAATTCAAGGACGGCTACCTCACCGATATCTTTACCCATGCGGCCATCGACTTTATGAAGCGTCCCCGGGAAAAGCCCTTCTTTGTCACTCTATCGTACAACTCTGTCCATCACCTGATCCACCAATCCCCCAAACGCTACCTCGACAAATTCGGGGTGAAGGAAATCCCGAATTACGATCCCCATACCGACGGTAAATATGCCGACTGGTTTAAGCAGTTCATCACTCTCGGGAGTATCACTGCGGACGAAATGCGTCGCTATTACCTAGCAAACCTCAACTGCCTTGATGACAATATCGGTCGCCTGTTGCATGCCTTGGAAGAGCACAAGCTGGCAGAAAATACCCACATCGTCTTCTTTTCCGACAACGGTGGTGCCCCGACAAATGGAGCGTGGAATCTTCCTCTTTCCGGAGCTAAGTTCTCCCTCTGGGAAGGCGGCATCCGTGTGCCCTTCATCCTTTCACGGCCAGGTGATCCACATGCCGGGGAAATATGGGACGACACTGTCTCCTCCCTGGACATCGTCCCAACAATCCTGGACATTGCAGACATTCCGTTACCAGCAGGACTGGATGGCCAGATCATCCCGAAATGCCGATCTGGTTTTGAAGAAACCCGCAATCTCTTCTGGCGTTTCAACAACAGCTACGCCGTCCGTTCCGGAGACTGGAAACTTTTGCACAATGGAACAGTCAGTGGCCGTAAGCCCACCCATGGGATCATCAACCGGCCTGGACTCACCAAAGGCACCCGCCTTTTTAACCTCAAGGCAGACCCCGGGGAAAGCCGTGACTTGTCCAAGAAACACCCCGAAATCCTTCAGCGGCTCCGATCCCTCTACACGGAATGGTCGAAGGAGGGGTCGTCTGGATCCATCCGTAACTAAGCTATGAAAGTCGCCTTCATACATTTCCTTGCTTTCGTATATGGGGTACAACTGGTCTTTGCTGAAGTCACAAAGCCCAATATCGTCTTCTTTCTCGTCGACGACATGGGTTTGATGGACACGTCCGTCCCCATGTTGGCGGACAAGCATGGCAAGCCACAGCACCACCCTCTGAACGACTGGTACCGCACGCCGAATATGGAACGTCTTGCCGCCCAAGGTGTCCGCTTCAGCAACTTCTATTCGCACAACGTCTGTTCCCCGACCCGGGTCTCCATCATGAACGGACAGAACTCAGCTCGGCATAGGTGCACAGACTACATCTTTCCTTGGAACAATAACCGGGAGATCGATAACCGGTCTTACCCCTTGGCGATTTGCCAGCAGGTTCCCCCTGAATGGAACTGGCATGGACTGGGAAAGGACGACCTGACTTTGCCCCGGCTCTTGAAGAAAGTCGGTTACGCCACCATCCATGTCGGCAAAGCCCATTTTGCCCCGAAAGACAGGGAAGGGGAGAACCCTTTGGACTTGGGTTTTGATGTAAATGTGGCCGGAACGTGTTTCGGGGCACCTGGCTCGTATTATGGAAAGGCTGGCTTTGGCATTGGTAGTAAGAACCAACATGCCCGACCCGTGCCAGGCTTGGATCAATATCATGGCAAAGACATCTTTCTCACCGAAGCCCTCACCATCGAAGCCAAGGGAGAAGTCGACAAGGCTGTGGAGACCAACCAGCCCTTCTTCCTCCATATGTCCCACTACGCAGTCCACAGTCCTTTCCAATCGGATCCACGGTTTGCCAAGAACTACCTCAATAACGACATGGGCAAGTCTGCCCAAGCCTATGCCACCATGGTCGAGGGCATGGACAAATCCCTTGGTGACCTAATGGACCATGTCGCGGCAAAAGGTGTAGCTGAAAACACCCTTTTCCTCTTCCTTGGTGACAATGGCGGCGACCTTCCCCACGGCCCGCTTGACGGAATCTCCTCCAGTGCCCCACTACGGGGAAGGAAAGGTGGCAAATGGGAAGGCGGAATGCGTGTGCCTTTTCTCGCAGCCTGGGCAAAAGTGGATCCGGATAACCTATGGCAGAAGTCTCTCCCGATCCCTGCCAATAGTATCCGGCAGGACGTGGGTACCTGCTATGACCTCCTGCCCACCCTCTCGAATCTGGTTGGGGCACCCATACCCGAAAATCATCCCGTCGACGGTCGGGACCTTGCCCGACTCTTTTCGGGTGAGTCCCAACCCTGCCACCGGAACCAGTTTCTCAACCATTATCCCCATCCCCGCCGTGGCCAAAGCCATTTCTTCACCACCTGGCGTGATGGGGATTGGAAGGTGATCTACCAATACTTGGCCGAGCCCGACAACCGCTACCTGCTCTTCAATTTATCCAGGGATCCTTCTGAATCTCAAAACCTCGCTATGGAGAAACCCGGGCAACTCCAGCGGATGATGCAAGGCATGATCCGGGAACTTGAATCCATGCACGCAGTCTATCCGGTTCGGGATGGCAAAGTCCTTAAACCCATAATGCCGTAATTGGGCCATTGGAAAATTATGAATCAAAATAACCATTCCCAGCTTGGCCAACTATTTGGAGGTTCTCATTTCCAACTTATAATATGAAGCCTTACTTACATCCCTGCATCCTTGGTTTGGCACTGATATTGGCTGGCCACCTTTCTGCTGCGTCCAAACAACCCAACATCCTTTTCATCTTGGTAGATGACTTGGGCTGGAAGGATCTTGGTTGCTATGGCCATCCCCTTATCGAAACACCCAATATCGACAACCTGGCCGCAGGAGGGATGCGGTTTACAAATGCCTATGCAGCCTGTCCAATCTGTGCCCCATCCCGGGCGGCAATCCTGACTGGGAAATTTCCCTCAAATTCTGGTTTTGTCGATAACTACATCAGCCATACCGAAGGAGATGTTCTGAAGCGAACCGAGGCACGGCAATTCATGAAGCTCAAGGAAGTCACCCTGGCGGAGGCTTTCCAGCAAGGGGGTTACCAGACAGGGTTCGTGGGGAAATGGCATCTTTCAAAAGGACTGGAAGCCAGCCTGCCGACTGACCAGGGGTTTGACGTAAATGTCGCAGGAAGCTTCTGGGGGCATCCCCATAGAGGGTTTTTCAGCCCCTATGGCATGCCCAACCTCCAGGACGGCCCGAAAGGTGAGTACCTACCCGACCGGCTCACCACGGAGGCAATTCGGGTAATGGGGGATTTTGCAAAGGAAGAGAACCCCTGGTTCCTCTACATGAGCTACTACACCGTGCATAGCCCTTTCCATAGTAAGCCCGAGAAGACCCGGAAGTATGCCGCGAAAGCAAAACAGAAGAAAGTGAAGCTCAAGAACCCAGCCTATTCAGGTATGGTGGAGTCTATGGATGACAATGTTGGCCGTCTTCTGGACTGGTTAGATAAGAAAGATCTGAGAAAGGACACCATTGTCATTTTTACTTCGGACAATGGTGGGATGGTCAAGGCGACGACCAATCAACCCCTTCGAAGTTTCAAGGGCGATCTTTACGAAGGCGGCATCCGGGTTCCCTGCATCATTGATTGGCCGGGGATCATTCAACCAGGTTTGGTCAGTGATGTTCCTGTCCATGGGTCCGATTTCTATTCAACCCTCCTCGCCATGACCGGCTTGCCCAAACGATCCGAACAGCATCAAGATAGTGTCAATCTCGTACCCCTGCTGAAAGGTGATGGTGATTTCCAACGAGACCCAATGGTCTGGCATTATCCCGTGGGTGTCCCCCATATCCCGCATTCCAAACCCGGAAGTGTGATCCGGGATGGCGACTGGAAATTCCTACGCTTCTATGAAGATGGGCGGGAGGAACTTTACAACCTGAAGGACGACATTCGGGAGACCCGAAACCTTCTGGCCGCAATGCCGGAAAAGGCATCCCAAATGAAGGCACAACTGGACGCCTTGTTAAAAGGTCATGATGCAGTCATTCCACAGGCTATCCCACCAAAACTGCAGGGCCATCCAAGGAAGAAGAAAACCAAGGTGCCAGCCCAATGAAAGTAGAACCCAATTTGTCTATATTATGAAAATTCATCAAGAAGCCCAACGGGCTGGTCGCATACTAGCCCAGGGCATCGCCCTGGGTAGAATCCATCCCACGCGAATGCAGGCTGAAGGCCTGCCGCATACAATTGTTCCTGGGCTTTCTTCCTTCTTTATGCCGCAGGCCTTCAGCCTGCCACTTTCCTCCCATCCCATACCCAGGGCGCTGCCCTGGGCTAGTATGCCTTGAGCCCTTTGGGCTCTGATGTGCATCTCGTAATTTGACACCAACTTCTTAATCTTACTCTTAATCACCCTCACCCCAACCTATGTCCCGATCCCCCTGCCTCTTTCTCCTGACCGTCGCCCTGATCACAAACCTTGTGGCTGCGGCTAGTGCAAGCCAACCGAACATCATCTTCATCCTCGCCGATGA
>CAYSOI010000109.1:8460-10941 GCA_964432425.1 uncultured Opitutales bacterium
TTGTGGCTGCGGCTAGTGCAAGCCAACCGAACATCATCTTCATCCTCGCCGATGATATGGGCTACAACGGGTTGAGCTGCTACGGCGCGACGCGAATCAAGACACCGAACATCGACAGGCTCGCCGCCGAGGGCCTCCGATTCACCGACGGGCACTGTGCGGCTTCGACCTGCACGCCGACTCGCTACGGCTTCCTCACCGGGCGGTATCCGTTCCGTTCGTGGTGCAGCTACAGCGCGCTCAGCACGCAGGCACCGTTGCTGATCGATCCGGATCGGCCGACGATTGCTTCGTTCCTCAAATCACACGGCTACGCAACATCCATGATCGGCAAGTGGCACTTGGGTTACGGCGAGGAAGAGGGTTTCGCCGACAATCGCGGTAATACGCCGCCGAACCATTGGAAGCCACGCGGCCCGGGTCCCAACTGGAACGGCGAACTGAAGCCGGGCCCGCCTGAGAACGGCTTCGACTATTCCTACGTCATCCCCGTCGCCAACAGTTTTCCACCTTACGTCATCGTCGAGAACCGCCGCGTCGTTGGCCTGCGGCCGGACAGCCCGATTGGCAAGATGGAATCAAAGAACAGCGGCAAGATGGAAGGCGGCGAGGGTGCACGTTGGAAGGATGAAGACCTCGTCGATATGTTTACGAACAAGCTGGTCTCGCAATTAGAGAGTTACGCAAAAGATGGCAAGCCTTTCTTCCTGTATTACCCCGCACATCAGCCGCATGTTCCGTGGAAACCCAACGCACGCTTCAAGGGCTCAAGCAAGGCTCAGGCCTACGGCGACGTGATCCAGGAATTGGATTGGTCGGTGGGGGAACTGCTCAAGACGCTTGATCGACTCGAGTTGGCCGACAACACCATCGTTATCTTCTCAAGCGACAATGGCGCGAGCGGACGCAACTTCAATGGTCACAGCGCGAATGGCAGGTTGCGTGGCGGCAAAGGCGACCTGACCGAGGGCGGGCACCGCGTGCCTTTCATCGTGCGCTGGCCAGACAGGATCAAGCCGGGGCTCGAGTCGAATGTGCTGGTCTCGCAGTCAGACTTGTTTGCGACCTTCGCCGCCATCATCGGCGCGGAATTGCCCACGGGTGCCGCGCCGGACAGCTATAACATTTTGCCCGCGTTACTTGGAGAGCAGCTACCCAACCCCGAACGTCCAGTCGTCATGTCCAGCGGCGGGACAGGCGCTCTCTCTATCCGCTCGGGCAAATGGAAGCTGATGCTAGGTCAGGGCAACTGTGGCTACCGAGAGTTCTTCGGCAAAAGGCCCCACCCTGCCCCCAAACCCGGCGACCCGCCTGCCCAGTTATACGATGTCGTGGCCGACCCCGCCGAGAAACTCAACCTGTACGTGAAGCATCCCAAGATCGTCCATCGGTTGATGTTGACGTTGCAGAAGATCCAGGCCGAGGAGGGCTACAAGCCGGATAGACCCGAACAGCCAAAAGAACAACTCACTATCAAGCAGCTAAATACATTAATGCGCGGGGAATCAAAATGACGAGATCCGAGCGTATCCTTCTTTCAATCATGGTTACAGGATCACTTCTGTGCCTCTGCTTTTCGCCGAGTTCGTTGCGGGCGGAAGACCCGATCGAATTATTCGGCCAGTATTGCCTCGATTGCCATGATGGGGAAATGCAGAAGGGCAACTTCGATATGGAAGCCCTCCTGGATAAGGGATCGTTCGACGGTACCCTGATGTTTGAGAACCTCATCACCGGGAAGATGCCTCCGGCTGAGAAAAAGCAACCTACTGCTGCCGAACGGCGTTCATTGCTGGAATGGTTAGCTGCTCGGCAACAAGAAGCTGCACCAGCTCCTTTCCGTCGCCTGTCACGTCACGAGTTTGTCCATTCAGTAAACGATCTCCTTGGGATCGAGTTCGACATTTCCAGCGACATACCGGAAGACCGGGGTACCTATTATTTCGAGACAGACCGAAGGATCCAGCTTGGGCAGGAGATGCTTACCAAATACTTCTCAGTTGCGGATAGAATGCTGGACTTCGCCTTCCCCGAAGAGGGTTTTCTCCCCGAGCAAACCTGGGTGACCAACAAGCTGATGGACAGTCACCGCACCTACAATATTTACCACCGCCCCTACAAGGAAGGCACTCTCTTCTCCTGGACCCGGGCCAATAATGGCAACAGTTACTCCTTCTTCTGGGATAACTTCGATCCCCCCGCCCCAGGTTGGTATGAGCTGACCTTCGATGCCGCAAAGGTTGGGAAATTTGAAGGAGATGTCTCCATTCAAGTCCACGCTGGCAAATACTACTACGCGGATGATCGTCCCCAGCCACAACGACTACTTGATGTGATTTCAGTAGGCAGCCAGGAGGTCAAACCCTACACCATTCGTGTCTTCCTGAACCCATGGGAGAACATATCCACCCACAGCTTTGCCAAACACAACTTTCGCAACAGAAACCCAAAAACCGGAGCCTATATCAAGCAGTTGAAAGT
>CAYSOI010000110.1:0-1313 GCA_964432425.1 uncultured Opitutales bacterium
AGGCCAGCAATAGAAAGGGATCAGTATTGATTCGCTATCCGAAGATCAGTTTAAAGGTATCCGGAATGTAGTGACCCGCCACTACTATGGTAAGTTTGGGGTTGCCGTCACAATTGGAGATGAGAAACCCGTGCTGGAAGTAGTGAAAAACTATGTTGCGAAGTAGATAGTAAGTTCTAATTACTCCACCTTCCAGCTACCTGTGCCTGATAAGGTTGCCTGGAGATCGCCTTCGCCTTTGGTTTCTTTGGCGACTTGAATCTGGCTTTCGAGGCAGTCTTCGTAGACGTCCCGCTCGATGGAACGAAGGACTCCGAGTGGAGTTGGGAATTCCGGGTAAAGGAGTTGAGAGAGAAGGGCTGAGTAGAGCGGGTTGTCGTGATCGATATCGTGCACGATGATGTCGTCTTCGGTGATGCCGTTTTCGCCAATTTTTACAATTTCGGGTGTGATGCCGTTGAGACGGATGCCTTTGTCCTTTTCTTTCCCAAAGAGGAGGGGTTTTCCTTCTTCTAGGTAGAGGATTTGTTCATCGCGGGAGTCACGTCCGTAGATGCCTTCCCAGACGTCCTTGTTGAAGATGACGCAGTTCTGGAAAATTTCAACAAAGCTGGTGCCTTGGTGGGCTTGAGCAGCTTTGAAGGTTTCGACCATGTGCTTGGGGTTGGTATCGACGGTTCTGGCGACGAAGGTGGCTTCAGCTCCGAGGGCAAACTGGATGGGGTTGACCGGATGGTCGAAGGAGCCCATGGGGGTGGACTTGGTCTTCATGCCGACGCTGGAGGTGGGGCTGTATTGACCTTTGGTCAGTCCGTAGACTTGGTTGTTGAAGAGCAGAATGTTGATGTTGAGGTTTCTGCGGAGAATGTGGAGGAGGTGATTGCCGCCGATACTGAGGCCGTCACCATCTCCGGTGATCATCCAGACCGAGAGGTCCGGGTTGGCAACTTTGACTCCTGTAGCGACAGAGGGGGCACGTCCATGAATGGTGTGGAAGCCAAAGGTTTCCATGTAGTAAGGGAAGCGGCTGGAACAACCAATTCCACTGATCACTACGAAGTTTTCCTTGGGAATGCCGAGATCGGGGAAGGTTTTCTGGATCGCGTTCAAGATGGCATAATCGCCACATCCTGGGCACCAGCGGACTTCGTTGGCGGT
Source organism: uncultured Opitutales bacterium (assembly GCA_964432425.1). Taxonomy (GTDB): domain Bacteria; phylum Verrucomicrobiota; class Verrucomicrobiia; order Opitutales; family JABJCN01; genus JAYPDO01. The sequence continues at coordinate 1,159 of CAYSOI010000110.1, forward strand.
AACGAAGTCTTTTTTCGTCAAAGGGGCGGGAGCTTCTGCAGTTTCCTGGCTCATTGTATGTGTGTGAAGAGGGCTGAGGTTTTGTTGGTTTAGAGGACTTCCTGGATCTTTTGGAGGAGTTCATTCACGGTGAATGGGCGGCCCTGCACTTTGTT
>CAYSOI010000110.1:1413-10934 GCA_964432425.1 uncultured Opitutales bacterium
GCCAGTGTTTGAGGATCCCGTTTGTAGGGGACGTACTCTTCGCCCGGTTCAATCACATTGGGTTTGATTTCGGGCAGGGAGGAGATGTCGGGTATGCACCAGGGCTCGGAGCCAATGGCCAGGTAAAGTTCACTGAGGAGAATGACCGGGCAGTTGTATTCCAGGGCAATGCGTACGGCCTCACGGGCTGCGAAGAAGCATTGGGATGGGGAGGTGGATGCGATGATGGGAATGGGGAGTTCACCATGCTTGCCGTAATAACTCATGAGCAGGTCACCTTGCTCTGTTTTGGTGGGCAGACCTGTGCTGGGGCCGCCTCGTTGAATGTCGCAGATCACCATGGGGAGCTCCGTGATGGCCGCCAGTCCCATAAATTCGGATTTTAGGCACATTCCGGGGCCGCTGGTTGCTGTGACGCCGAGGCTTCCTGTGAAACTGGCTCCGAGAGCGACGCCGATGGCGGCGATTTCATCTTCAGCCTGAACGGTTTTTACGCCGAAGTGTTTCATGCTGGCCAGCCCTTCCAGAATGGAGGATGCCGGGGTGATGGGGTATCCAGAGAAAAGTAGGTCTTTGTTTGCGCTCTGGGTTCCTGAAACCAAACCGTAAACCAGTGCGTCATTTCCGTTGATCTTGCGGTATGTGCCGGGTCGGGTTTCTGCTTTGGAGACTTGATAGCGGTTTTGAGCGATCTCTGTGGTTTCGCCAAGGTAGTAACCGGCTTTGAGAGCTTTGATGTTCGCATTTGCCAAATCCGGTAGCCGTTTACCCCACTTTTTGTCCAGAAATTCTACGGTGGGGTCGAGTGGGCGGCTGTAAACCCAATAGGTGAAGCCAAGAGCGAAGAAGTTTTTACAACGTGTTTTGTCCGAGGGTTTGAGAGGGCTTTCCGCCAATGCTTCTTTGGTCAGCTCAGTGATATTGATTTTGACCAGATTGTACTCTTTTTCGAGGGCTTCGTCATCGAGTGGATTGGTTTCGTAGCCGGCTTTGGCCAGGTTGGCTTTTTTGAAGGCTTCGGTATTGACCACGAGAAGTCCACCGGAGACGAGTTCCGGCAAGTTGACTTTTAGTGCAGCTGGATTCATGGCCACCAGTGCATCGGGAGAGTCTCCGGGTGTATGAATCTGGCGGCTCCCAAACTGGATCTGGAAACCGGAAACTCCGGGAAGAGTACCGGCTGGGGCACGAATTTCTGCGGGGAAGTCTGGAAGGGTCGCTAAATCGTTTCCAGCAAAGGCACTGCTGTCAGTGAATTGCTCTCCTACAATTTGCATTCCGTCACCGGAATCTCCGGCGAAGCGGACGACGATGGCTTCTCTTTCTTCAAGGTGCTTGGCAGTAACGCTCATTTGTGGGTAGAATGGTGTTCGGACAAAAGGCGGTTGAGAGTGCTTTTTTACTGCAAACTGACAAGCCAAATTCGTGTTAATTTTAAAATTTACTTATGGAACGTGGAGCAGCCGGAAAATTTGGTCATGGAAGCCATTAAGATTTCACCTGTTTTTCTCGGAGGGAAGGACGATTTGAGTGCTCCATGAATTGTTCTCGGGGCGGGAGTCTGGCCTGCCACTAGCCTGAATGGTGGCTTTGATGAGAGTGCCTTCCGGATTGAGGATTTGTTCCGGTGTCAGAAACCATTCGGCAGTGAGAACTTCACCAGGCTTCATGGAGCCGAGTCGAAAGCTTTTGCGGGTATTGTCGACAGTTAAGTCCAGGGTGCTGCCACTGAGCCATTCGGTACCCCGGTTTTGTACTGTGATTTCAAAGGATTTATTGCTGGCGGATGAGGTGAGAGGGGTGATGTGGTAACCGCCTACGGCGATGTCGTAGATGCCGCGTTGGTTGCGGTTGACCACCCGGTCCAGATTGATCACTCCATGGCCAAGCTTTGCATCTTTGCCTGCTGCATAACCATCATTGGCATAGGTAGTGAGGAGTTGAAGTGCTTCGGGGGTGGTGAGGTTGTGTTCTGAGGAGAGGATTCCGGCCAGGGCACCTGCGACCAATGGTGCTGAGGCGGAGGTGCCGCTGAAGGTGACTTCCTGGTCCTGAATCCATGCGGCTTGCAACCCGATGCCCGGAGCCGCCAAGTCAACTCCTTCGCCGGTGTTGGAAAAACTGGCAATGCGACTACCGGCATCCACAGAGGTGACGCCAACTACATCCGGATAGGCCGCTGGGTATGTAATTTGTTTTGCCCCTTCATTGCCTGCGGAAGCGACAATCATGGCACCATGTTCTATGGCATAATTGACTGCCTTCCGCAGCACAGCATTATCCGATTCACTACCAAGGCTGAGACTGATGATCCCTGCTCCTCGGTCGACGGCTTCCACAATACCTTCGGCCAGTGTGAAGGTGCTTCCTTTCCCTTCTCCATCCAGAACCCGAATGCTCAGAAGTTCGACGGCAGGGGCGATGCCTTTCACGGATTTGGAGTTGCCGGCAATCAAAGAGGCCACTGCTGTACCATGCCCATCGTATTGCCCCGGAATGGATTCTTCCGGATTGAGAAGATCAATCTGGGTAATGTTTGCATTTTGAAAGGCGTCATGATCGGTCCAGATTCCCGTATCCAGAATGGCCACTTTCTGGTTTTTTCCCCATTCTGCATTATTTTCAGGGACGCCTAACCAGGACAGTGTTTTGCTGCCAAAACTAACCAATTCGCTATTCTCAATCGGCATGGTTGGAGAGGGGGCGTAGACGGGCATGTTACGCTGTACCTCCATGTCTTCCGGAAGTACTGACGCCAGCTTGGCTAGATCTTCAATTCCTCTCACGGAAACTCTTGCCAGGGCCAATTTTGAATTGCTGCTCAATACAGGAATATTTCTCTGATTGGCCGCATTCAGAAATGCCTGTAATTCCTCATTATTCTTAAATCCGAAGAGCAGTTCCCCGCCTGAGACATCGGTGTCTCTCAAGTCTGGAATTTCCCAGTCCTCGAAATAAAAGTCATAATCGTGAAGGTCATCCTGGGGTTTTATCTTTTGAGGGCCTGCCAGTGAGGCTCTGGTCGGAGCCGCAACCCTTTCTTCTTCAGATGGAGGCTCGGGTTTTCGGTCTCTGGTTGAGAACCATGCGATTATGGCAAGGATCGCTACCGAAATCCACAGGATGCGATTGAGAAGGATCGTTTGTCGCATTTCACTCATCTGACATCGTTACTATTGTGTAAGCTTTCTTAGTCTAGGTTGAGGGTTGAGTCCAAGAAATTTCTCATGTTCTGTTTTAACAACCTCCTTCATCGTGAGCGTTTCTAAATTCTGGTGAGCCGGTGGTTTGCACTTGCATAGAGAAGAAGGATTGCCTTCATACATCAGGCTTCGGAATTGCTGAATCTTAAGTCATACTACCATGGAATGGATCGATACCTGGCACTGCAAAAGCTGTGGTGCCACCAATACGGAAAGTCGTGATGTTTGCCACAAGTGTGGATATCGTCGCAAACGTTTGCTCAAGCCTGCCATGGTGCCTTGGGTCATCGCAGCTTTTGTTGTCAGCTTTATTGGGGTGATTAAAGTTTATGTCGATAAAAGCGAACCTGCGGTTCATGTAGAATCCCCAGGTGAGGCTCATTGATCTTTTTTCTTAAAACTGGACTCAGTGGGGTAACGATTCGGAAACAGTGATTTTGCCGAAATCAGCCATACTGTTTTCTCCGGGGACTACTTATCGGAAGACTTTGATGGTCATCTTTGCATCATCCTTTTCCCAATCTTCATCCGGATAATCCATCAGGTCAAAGGTGAGAGTGTAGTCCGTTCCTGTATCCGGTGCTACATAAGCATCGTAAAGTAACCAGTTTTTTTCTCCCTTCTTCAGCTTGAGGACCTTGTTACTCTTGTCTCCTGACAATAGGTTGTCGGTAGAGTCGGGGCCTTCCAGGTATACTTTGACGCGAAGGTCTTCTTCCAGAGCCTCTTTGGTTTCAAAATGCACTACCATCCAGGCCTTTTCCATGGCGTACTTGGACAAATCCCATTGAAAGGGTTCCTGCCATTTTTTTTGAGCCTGACCAAATGGTAGGGACGAAGTGGGAAACAGGAGGGAACGCATGAAGCCATTGATATCTCCATCCTCTGACGAGACCCAGCCCGCTTTTGTTGGACCTGGGATGAGCAAAATGCCGATCATCATCAATAGCCATGCAAGGAAACAGCAAGCCGCAGGAAAGATCAATTTCTTCAGCAATGGTGGTTCTTCTTCCTCCATCGGCATGGGACGAGGCTTGGATTTGGCTGATTTGGAAGCGGCTCCAACTCCTGAACGAGCCCCTTTGCCTTTCCCTGGAGCTTTACCGGACTTGGAGATCGAGGAGGGGGAGGATTTCGCAGCCGTACCTCCTTTGCCTTTGGCTCCTTTTGCACTTTTAGCGGGTCCCGCTCCTTTGTTGGCTGGGGGAAGAAGTGTGTCTGCGGAAGATACCTCCACTGCACAAGACGCCGTGTCATACTCCACGTCTTCCAATTCATTTCCATCCCGATCCACCTGAGCAAATTTAATTTTCATTTTGAGCCTATGGCCTGCAGAACCTGCATCCAGCCAGCCGACCAAGTCGACCTTTTCATCATCAATCATTTCCTGGACGAGTTGGATGGCTTCCATGGAGACCACTTCATCCTCATCCATGCGAAGGGTTTCCCTGACAAAGTCATCCATGACAGAGGCAGGAATTTCAAACTCTGCAGGATCTCCGGTTGAAGGGAGCTCAATATTGCTTGTATTAATAAGATGACTCAAACCGAAGTATGCACTCAAGCCTCCAGCCAATCCATTCAATCTTGAATTCCCTTCTTTCAAACGATGGGCAAGAATGGCAGAAAGGTTCAGGCACATTTGGCCGGCACCTTTATATTCTGATAAATATTGCAGAAGGGTTCCATGGCTCAGTCGCCAAAGCAACGCACGTTCGCGGGCTTTGACGCCTGCTGTAGCTTTTCCTTCTCCAAGAAAAGCCATCTCCCCAAAACATTCTCCTTCGTATAAATCCGCCAGGGGTTGTTCTCGGCCACTTCGGAAGTGAGTTTTAAAAACTCGAACAGAACCTTTGATGACTACATAGAGAAAAGGTTGCTCCTGTTCTGGAGCCAGGATCATTTGATCATCGCTGGCCCAGGCCCATTCGCCGGCCTGTCTCAACTCCTCCAGTTCTTCCTCGGGTATGTTCTCAAAAATACCCTTGGGGACAAGTGTAAGGTCTTCGTGTTTGGTTGGGTCGTGCGGAAGAAATTTCATTTAATCGGGCAAATGTGCCATGCGGAACTTGCACGAAAATGTTCGAACCTTCTTTTAGAACAAGCAAAATTTCCAACAGAAAGGGGTCGACAAATTAAAAACATCCTCACAATAATTCGACGTTTATTTAAGAATACACCCTGCGTGCGGCTGCGCGTAAACCATCATTCGACACATAACAACACTCGCAGAAGATCTATGTTCTCACAGAAGAAACTCTCGTTATCCCTTTTATTTACTCTGTTAGCAGCTCCTCAATCCGCTTCGCTTTTTTCACAGAGTTCCAACCTTGCAGACGTTTCACAGTCCTCTTCAGAAGGCATTACATTTGGAACTATGTATACTGCTTTTCAAAAAGATTTAACATTTGAAGAAGGTGTACAATTGGTCGTGGATGCTGCGGTCTCACTTTTCAGATCGACCATTGAAGAGGCCGACCGTCTCAAGATGAATCATAAGATTTTCCTTGAGCCAGTTGTGGGTGGCATTGAGGAATCCATATTAACCCGATCCAAAGATGTCGGTCTTCAGGAACGGGAAGAAAAAATTCTTTATGACGCGGTCATGGGAGCTCTGCGTAAGGAGATTGCAACGCTGGGGCTCAATGTTGCACCACCGCCACCACCTCCGCCACCACCACCTCCTCCGCCGCCACCGGGACCTGCCGTGTCGACCGAAACTGTAGTACCTGAACCACCAACTGCCACCACGCCAGAACCTCCGGCTGAGCCCAAAAAAAAGCCAGGCATCAAAATTCCTGGGGGGAACATCCTGAATCAACCTGTTAGTGGTTACTATCTGTCCACTTTTATTAATGTTGGCGGTGCCGACGCAGGACCTTTCATTAATAACGCACAAGCCTTAAAAATTAATCCGGGTACTGCTTGGGGCTATGGCTTGGCTCTCGGTGTGGAACGTGCTGATGATACCCGTATTGAATTCGAAGCTTCCTGGAGAGGTTCCAGTGCGGAAGCACCTGCAGGGGTTGCTGCCTCTGACCTTGATGTTTCCTACTACTCCCTGATGGTCAATGCCTACAAGGACTTTGAAATCACACCCGTCAACAATCTGGATGCATTTATTGGTTTCGGTATCGGTGTCTCCATTGCGAATCTCAGTGGCAGCATAAACTACAATCCGACAAGACCAGGCACAACTTTTGGAGGACACATACCAGAGACTGGAGAAGCCGCTCTTGCCTATCAAATGATGCTCGGTGCCTCCTATCGTTACAGCAATGATTTATCGCTGATTATGGCCTACCGCCTCTTCAATACAGAAGATTTCAATCATTACAATCCGGACCCGGTTCACATGTTTGAAATCGGAATCCGTAAAGATTTGTAACTTCGGTTTTATCGGCTCTGTTGTTTAGCTGACGTCTTTTAGACTGGTCATGATACTTGTTGTCAGCGGCACAAACCGTGAGGGAAGCAAAACGCTTCAGCTTTCCCAGCACTTGGTTGAATTTATAGAGCAACACCCCGACAAGCCTGAGGTAAAACTTCTGGATCTCGCCGAGTTGCCGCATAGCTTGTATGCACCGGGTGCTTACTGGAACAAACCGGAAGATTTCGCACCATGGTCGCAAGCCGTGTTGGACAGTGATGGAATCCTTACCGTAGTACCTGAATATAACGGTAGCTTCCCTGGTATTCTCAAGTTTTTTATCGATCACTTGCCTTTCCCTGAAAGCTTTGATCAACGTCCAGTCTCCTTTGTTGGGCTCTCTGCTGGACAATGGGGCGCCTTGCGGGCAGTGGAACAACTGCAGCATGTGTTTGGTTATCGGAATGCTCACGTTTATCCACGTCGCACATTTTTACCTGCAGCCCATCAGTTGATTAACAAAGATGGAGAAATCACCAGCGAAGATGTCGAGCAACGATTGATCCAACAGGCTCATGGCTTTGTTGATTTCTGCAAACTTTTCCCGAATCCCACAGCAGATGCCGTCGAAGGCTGATTGTCTGCTGGCAACTCCCGAATTATCTACTGAATTACATGTTCTTCCCATAATTTTGGAGGAGAATGTGGACGCTTCATCGCTATGCTACTCAATCACGGAATCCATCTTGCCTATTGCACGAATGTTCACCGGGGAGGGGACTGGGAAGAAACATTTCAATCACTCCAAGAGGATGTGATGCGGGTTCGCAAGGAGGTTTCCCCGGACCAACCTTACGCCATTGGGCTACGCCTCAGTGCCCAAGCGGCCAAAGACCTTTCGGATTCTCAGCGGTTCCTGGAATTTCAACGCTGGTTGGAAGTCAACCAATCCTACGTCTTTACTATCAATGGGTTTCCCTACGGAGACTTTCATGGCACCCGAGTGAAGGAGCAAGTCTATGTTCCGGATTGGGCCACACAGGAGCGTCTCGAATACACCAACCTTCTCTTTAATCTACTTTCCGAATTATTGCCGGCTGGAACTCCAGGCAGTGTGAGTACTCTCCCAGGGTCCTTCAAAGAATTCTATAAGCCACGACCTGACGGAAGTTTTGAAGTCCCGGATGCCCTATTTGCCAACCTCAAAAGTTGCTGTGATCACATCGAAAACCTTTGCCGGAAAACGGGTCAGGATCTGCACCTCGGGCTGGAGCCGGAACCTCTAGGATTATTTGAGACCAGTTCCGAAACGGTAGAGTTTTTGGATCAACTCGGAGCAAAAAGTTTTGGTTCCGATGCGTCCTGGAAGCAAGTCATTGGAGTCAATTACGATACTTGTCACCTTGCCGTAGAATTTGAGGAGCCTCAGGAAGCCCTTTCGCGAATGGTGGATGCAGATTATCGGATCAGCAAAATCCACATCAGTTCTGCACTGAGCCTGACACCCACTCAAGCCACTGTGGAGCAACTGAAAGAGTTCCACGAACCGGTCTACCTTCACCAGATTGTGGCAGCCCGAGAAGGGGAAGTGCTTCAGCGTTGGAAAGATGTCGATATTGCATTGGACGCAGTAGATGTGGAAGATTTATCCAAATACGGAGACCAATGGAGAGTGCATTTTCATGTGCCATTGCATGCTTCCCCAGGTCAGCCATTTTCCGATACCCGTGATCATGTGCTGGGTACATTGGATTATCTTCAGCAAGCTCCGGATACCTGCCAACACATCGAAATGGAAACCTATACTTGGGAAGTCCTTCCGAAAGAATTACGCACTGGAGATGTTGTGGATCAAGTTGTGGAAGAATACCGATGGACCTTACAACAAATGCAAAGTCGAGGTCTGGCATGAGCCATTTTTTGCGGAATTTTTATCACCTTTCATAAATTTAATATTCCTGACCTTGATCTTGAGTGAGATGTAAATATTGAAGTTATTCGCCTTTTTATTGATCTTCAAATTTTCTCACACTTCTCATGTCCTCCATCGCCCAAAAGCTTGATGCCGTATTGACTCTCGGGCGTATTTCCAATCTGCCGACGGTTTGGACCAACTGCCTGGCCGCCTTTCTCCTCAATCGGATTGGGCAGTATTCGCCTATCTTTACCTTACCAGATACAGTTCGAGAAGGCTTTTGGGGTCCTGAAGATGCATCTTTACTGGGCTGGATCATTCTGGGGGCAAGCTTGATCTATGTTGCCGGGACCACATTGAACGATGCCTTTGATGTCGAATTTGACCGGAAGCACAATCCGGAGCGGCCGATTCCATCAGGCGTCATGAAGACATGGGAGGTCTGGTTTGTGGGTTTTGCCGAACTCTTTGGAGGTGCTGCGATCCTGTTTTATTATGCCAAGGTGTCTCCGGTATACCTGGCTCTACTTTGCCTCACTATTCTGGCCTACGATGCTGTACACAAAAAGTGGTCCGGCTCACTCTGGTTAATGGGAGCCTGCCGACTCTTTCTTTGGTGGACGGTTGCTTCTGCCTCGTTGGACGCTGGTGAGAAACTCTCCAATTTGGTCTATGTCTGGAGCATCACTCTACTGCTCTATATTGCAGGGATTACCTTTGTCGCCAAAGGAGAAGCTACCGGAAAATTGCCCAAGATTCCCTGGCCCTTTTTCCTTCTGTTTGCTCCCGTCCTCATGGGGCTCTTCTTTTGCCTGTATGAAAACCATTTGGCTGGATTGCCTGTCCTCCTGGCTCTGTACTGGGGAGTGCGAAAAGGAGTTCTGCATGCCCAAAAGAAAGGACCGAATATCGGGAAGGGCGTTGGATTGTGGCTCGCCTTGATCACGGTAGGTGACGCGTTAGCGATCGCCTTGGTTTTGCCGGTATGGGGGTATCTATGCTTATTGGCATTTCCACTTTGTTTGTGGACTCA
>CAYSOI010000111.1:0-4016 GCA_964432425.1 uncultured Opitutales bacterium
GCCGATGCCAGCGGTGGCTCGTTTGTAGGCGGGGAGGCTGGAGAGTGGGGTTTCTCCGAGTTTCATTTCGCCGGAGCTGGGTTTTTCCAGCCCGGCAATGTTGCGCATGAGGGTGGTTTTCCCTACTCCGTTGCGTCCCATGACGCTGGCGATGGATTGTTCGGGGATGGCGAGTTCAATGTCTCGCAGGGCCTGTACTTCGCCGTAGGAAAAGTTCAGGTTTTTGATTTCCAAAAGGTTTTTCATTGTTCTGTTTGTTATCGACCAAGGTAAGCTTCGATCACTTCCTTGTTTTGTTTCACTTCGTCGAGGGGGCCTTCAGCCATGATTTGGCCTTCGTTGAGCACGGTCACGGTGGAGTCGAGTTGGCGGACGAAGTCCATGTCGTGCTCGATTACGATGAGGGTGTGGTCTCCTTTGAGTTCGGAGAGGAGTTCGGCGGTCAACTCGGTTTCGGAGTCGGTGAGTCCAGCTGCGGGTTCGTCGACGAGAAGGAGTTTTGGCGAGGAGAGGATCAATACACTGATGGCCAGCCATTGACGCTGCCCATGACTGAGGAATTTGGCCGGAGTTTCGGCATGTTCGAGCAGATTCACTCTTTTTAAAATGGTGTGAATCTGATCTCTCTGGCTGCTGGAGACTTTGTTCCAGAGATTGGGCCAGAGTTTCTGGTGTCCGGGTAGGGCCAGCTCCATGTTTTCGAAGGTGGTGAGACTGTCGAATACGGTGGGAGTCTGGAACTTTCGGCCAATGCCCATCAGGGCGATGTCCGTCTCTTTTCGATGGGTGATTTCTTTCCCGTCGAAGTGGACATTTCCTGTGGTGGGCATGGTTTTGCCGCTGATGACATCGCAGAGGGTGGTCTTGCCGGCTCCATTGGGGCCGATGATGACGCGAAGTTCATTATGTTTAATGCCCAATGCGTCAATATCCAGGGCTTTGAAACCATCAAATACTGCGGTGACGTCTTGTACGTGCAGGATAAAATGTTGGTCCCAGAGCCGATTGCTCTGTGGGCTGAATTCGGTGTATTCCTCTTTGAGGGTTTGAGAGGTGGAAACGGCTGTGCTCATTGTGCTTGTTTGGCTTGGGGGTCCACTTTACCTGTGAGGCGATGCCAGAGGTTGATGAGTCCATTTGGGAAGATGAGGACTACTCCGATAAAGAGCAGGCCGAGGACAATGGGCCAGTATTCAGCTTTCCATGTGAAGAGTGCAAAGTTCCTCTCCGAGGTCAGGTAATTGTAGAGCAAATTGATGACGAGTGCACCCAGCACTGCACCGGATAAGCTTCCACGTCCTCCTACTGCTACCCAGATGACGACCATAATGGAGGCACTGGCTTCCATATTGGACGGAGTGAAAATCCCCATTTGTGGGGCATAGAGCATGCCTCCGAGTCCGGCCAGCATCGCTGCGACTGTGAAGGCAAACATTTTGTAGTAGGAGGGTTGGTATCCGGAGAAGCGGAGGGTATTTTCATCATCCCTGACTGCGACGAGGATGCGTCCCAAGCGGGAGTTGACGATGTATCGGCACAAGAAGTAGGCACCGGTCAGAGCCAGTACCGTAGCAATGTAGAGACCCAGCTTGACGTAGTTCTCACTGAGCGGGTGGCCTAGGATCTTGTCGAAGTTGGTAAGCCCGTTTGTGCCGCAGAGTTTCATATTGTTCATGGAGAACACGAGGTAGGCGGCAACGGTAATGGCTTGAGTCAGGATGGCGAAGTATACCCCTCGGACCCGACTGCGGAAGACCATGTACCCCAGAATTCCCGCAATTACGCCCGGAATCAGTAGACCCAGCAAGAATGCCGGAAGGAAGTGGTAAAAGGGTTTCCAGAACCAGGGGAGGAGCTCGACGTCTACGGAGGAGGAGACAACATGGAGGCAGGCGGGGACATCCCAGCCCACAGCATCCGTAGCTCCCCCGGCACCTCCGTGGTGGGCGAGGTACATGCCCATGGCGTATCCCCCCAGGGAGAAGAAGAAGGCCTGGCAGAGGCTGAGGATCCCTGTGTATCCCCAGAGTAGGTCCAGTCCGATCGCCACGATGGCAAAGCACATGTAGCGTCCCAGCATATTGACGGTCTCGATGGGGATTGCTCCCACCAAGTTAATTACTGGGATGAGTACCAGTCCGATCACAACCAGAATGGTGACCGAATACCGGCTGGCGAATTCCTGCCAGTTCACAGGATTTTGGCTTTTTTCTTTTTCTAAAGCTAACTCAGACATCACTCATCCTTCCCTTTGGAGCAAAGAGCCCGGCTGGTTTGAATTGAATAAAGCCGACGATGATCGCCAGCAGGATGACTTTGGCCCAGATGGCACCAACGACAAACGAGCCGATTCGTAAGGGTTCGACCCATTTGGTGATCAAGCCAATGCCCAGTCCGGAACAAATGACTCCGGCCAGTTCTCCGACACCTCCTGTTACAACCACGAGGAAGGAGTCGACGATAAAGTTGTTTTGGCCCATGTCCGGGGTGACGCCGCCGATCAAGGTCCATGCACAACCGGCTACTCCGGCGAGCCCGGCACCGAGTGCGAAGGTTCTTCGGTCCACATTCCGTGTGTTGACCCCAAGGGCACTGGCCATGTCACGATTCTGCATGGTGGCCCGCATCTTTAGCCCCAAGGGTGTTTTGTTCATCAGGAAATAGACGAGCCCTACACAAGTGGCACAGAGGGCAATGATAAACAAACGTCCGTTCGGGAGAATGACATCCTGAAAGATTTCGTTTCCTCCCCGAGCCCAAGTCGGGGCATTCACTCCGATGTTGTCGCCATAACGAATGCGGACGATTTGGATGAGAATCAGGCCGATTCCCCATGTGGCAAGAAGGGATTCCAGCGGGCGGCGATAGAGATGTCGGATGACCAGAGATTCCATGATCAAGCCGACAATGGCCGAGGCCATGAAGGCCGCCGGAATTGCCAGTATGAAGTAGCTATCCTGTGGAGTGTCCGGAGTGTGTCCCATGGCCCGCTGGATTTCGTAGGTGGTGTAGGCTCCGATCATCATGAGTTCGCCGTGAGCCATATTGATCACTCCCATCAACCCGAAGGTGACGGCGAGTCCCAGCGCCATGAGGATCAAGACAGAGCCTAAGCTCAGTCCCTGAAAGAGGTTGTTGAATTTGGCCACAAAGGCTTCGTGATTCTCGATTTTCTTGATCGATTGTTTGGACGCTCCGATGAGCAACTGTGCTCCCTCTGGTTTTTCTTCGGCGGCTTCCAATTCTTTGATAAGGGTTTTGAGGCGGGGCAAGGCTCGCATGCTTTTGATTTTCCCAAGCTCGACAATGGCTTCCTGCCGGTCTTCCAGTGTTTGGTCAGGGATAACGCCAGCCAGGCGAATGAGGAGTTGGCTCTCTTTGGCTAACCACCTGACTTTTTTGTCGGGGTCATCTTTGGAGATGCGTTCCAATGATTCGATTGCATCAATATTCTGTGGGGGATCTCCGGATTTTTTGACACCGGACATCCGGGTCTCCAAGTCTGGAGATGCCAGGCGAATGAGAAATTTTGCACTGTTGGCAACTTTTCGGATTTTACGGCCTGGGCTGATATCCGTCAGGTCGTCCCAGAGTGGTTGAAGTTGTTTCCCCTCGACGATGATTTTCTCCCCGGAAAGCGGGTGAGTCAATGGGGCTATCTCATCAAAGTCATCATTTTCGATCGTCTCTTCATTGACGACTACCGGATGTATTCCTTCCGGGGCATCTTCCCAGAGATAGACACTGCCTTGTCGATAGAGATCGAAAAAGTTTTCCAATCGAAGGTCCCCGGTCAGTGCGAGGTCCTTGATGGTCTGTATTACTAACTCGTCCTCATCGGAGGAGAGTTTAAGCATCATTTCCAACAGCTTTTCATCCGCTTCTGCCGAGGCGGGAGTCGGTTCTTTATCTTCAGTTTGTTGAGCTTGGAGAGGATAAACCGAGGTCAGGAGGAGCAGTGGGAGAAAAATGCGTGGGCTTGAACAAATACCGTGCACTTTATTTGAGGGTTAGGT